>DASZWD010000070.1 GCA_035546775.1 Acidimicrobiales bacterium | reverse complement strand
ACGGAGCGACGCCGATCTCGACAATCGCGAAAGTGGGGAAGAGTCCACATTGTGGACTCTTCCTGGTGAAACGTTCGCGGGCTCTGCGCGAGCGAGAAGAACGGCGCGAACCGACAACGCGTAGGTTGCGGCCATGACCTTCGACGACATGGTCCTGTCCGACAGCATCGAGATCGCGGCGTCGGCCGAGGCCGTCTACGACGTCGTGTCGAACGTGACGCGCGTCGGCGAGTGGAGCCCCGAGACCCACACCGGCGCCTGGACGCAGGAGGCGGCACCGGTCGTAGGTGCGCGCTTCAAGGGCACGAACAAGACCGACGCCTTCGAGCGGGCGACGCCGTGCGTCGTCACCGCGGCTGAGCGCGGCAACCGCTTCGCCTTCGACGTCATCGGCGGCGACGACGGCAACGGCGCGTCGTGGTCGTGGGACATCGAGCCATCCGGTGACGGCGTCACGTTGACGCAGCGCTTCGAGATCGGCCCGTCGCTCGGCGGCTTCCGCGGTTTCGGCCGCGGCAAGACCGACGACGAGATCGACGCGCTGGTCACCAACCGGATTGCCGAGTTGCGGGCCGGGATGGCTACGTCGCTGGCGCGGGTGAAGGCGCTGGCCGAGCCGAGCTGAGCCCCACCACCACCAGGCCCATCGCGAACTGCAGCACGAGGGGCGCGGTGGCGATGAACTTCTCGCTCGACTTGTACACGTCGAGATGCGACAGGTGGTAGATCGCGTGCGGCAGCGCGTACACCGCCAGCGCCAGTCCGGTCGCCTGCAACAGCGAGGTCGTCGGCTTCCACAACGCGAACACGAGAATCACGACGAGCGCGGCGTTGAGCGCCCCGAAGTCGCGCAGGAAATGCTCGTTGTACGGGCCGTTGATGTCGATCCAGTGATACGGCCCGCCGGGAAACTTGTCGTAAAACCCGCGGGGTGACACGAGCGGCCACAGCGCCAGGGGCAACAGCGTCACCAGGTTGATGCCGAGCAGCACCTGGATCCAGCGCGTGCGATTGAGCGCGCTCATGCGTCCATCGCTTCCACGACGAGGGGCCACCCTTCGCGCTGCGACGGCACCTGCGGTGCCCAGCCGGTCGCGTCCTTGAACTTCGCGTTGCTGATGCGGTTGCTGCGCGCCAGCAGGCTGCCCTGCGACCCGATGACCTTGGCGCTCAGCTTCGCCATGCCGGTCCGCAGCTTTTTCTTGTGCAGGGCGTCGGCCAGGATCGCCGCGCCTTCGCGACGCGTGAGCGGTTCGTCCTCGGCGACGTTGTAGATCCCGGCGGGTGCGTCGAGCGCGGCTACGACGGCGCGCGCCGCGTCGTCGGCCCAGATGTAACTGCAGTAGCCGTCGGGATCCCCGACGGCGGGCGCCATGCCCATTCGCGCCATGCGGACCGAGTCCTTCGTGTGCGACGCCTCGGGGGCGTAGAACTGGGCGAAGCGCAGCACGACGCCGCCCTCGACGCGCAGCGCATTCTCCTCCGCCGTGTTGGTCGAGATGACGAACGGCGTCGCCTCGCGTGGCGACTCTTCGGTAATCCACGCGTCGCCGGCGTCGAGATACAGGAACGAGATGCTCTCCTGGATCATGCGCCCACCACCGGCGCGCGCCGCCGCCGCGAGGTTGGCCGACGCTTCGGTCCGCAACCGGTCGTTCTCCTTCCACGCACCCTTCAGCGGCGCCTTGGTCAGCGGCGGGATGTGGGTCAGCAGGTTGACGACGACGTCGTGGCCCGCGGCGTGCGCCTTGACGTCGGCCGCGTCGAACACGTCGAAGATCACCGGCTTGGCGTCGAGCCCGTCGAGCAACTTGGCCTTTTCGTCGCTGCGGGCGAGGCCGGTGACCTCGTGGCCGGCGGCGACGAGTTCGCGCACCGCCCGGCGACCGATCACACCCGTCGCACCGGTAACGAAGATCTTCATGACGACAGCTCCTTTTGCATCCAAGTGGCGGCGCGCACTTGCGCCGCCGGAGTGGCCGAGCGCAGGAACGAGCCGAGGAGGTCGGCGATCGTCACCTTGCGCAGTTCTTCCCGGTAGGCGGCCTCGGCGTCGTACATGACGCGGGCGATGCCGCACACGTTGCGGTAGTCCGACTTCGGCCCTGCGGCCGGTCCGCGCTGGCGGATCTCGGAGCATTCGAAGGCGCGCGTGCGACCCTCCACCGCCTCGACGACGTCGAGCACGGTCACCTCGGCAGCCGGCCGCGCCAGGCGGTACCCGCCGCCGCGTCCGGGCACGGCTTCGAACACGCCGGCGCGGGTCAACGCCTGGAGGTGCTTGGCCAAGTAGGCGCCGGGGACGCCGTGGTACTCGGCAAGCTTGGCCGCCGTCATGCCCTTCTCGGGTGGCACGACCGCCAGCACCGATGCCACGTGCAGCGCCCACTCGACCCCGTCCGACATCCGCATAACACGGACACTCTATATCCGGATACTCAGGATCCGCAATACGCACACACGAAAAGTCGATTAGGACGGGGGTGTGGGCAAAGCAAAACCGGTGTTCGAGGGCAAAGTCGGGCGGTACCTGGAGGAATCGGAGCCGTGGTGGCCGCCGATCGACGAGCCGCCGGCGGGGTCGCCGAACGTGGTCGTGGTGCTGCTCGACGACGTCGGGTACGCCCAGTTCGGCTGCTACGGCTCCGACATCGCCACGCCGACCTTCGACCGCCTGGCGGCGGGCGGCCTGCGGTACTCGAACTTCCACACCACCGCGCTGTGCTCCCCCACCCGCGCCTGCCTCCTGAGTGGCCGCAACCACCACAGCAACGGCATGGGCCGCATCGTCGAGGTCGCAGCGGGCTTCCCCGGCTACAACGCCACCATCCCGAAGGAGAACGGCTTCCTCTCCGAGATCCTGCTCGAGACGGGATACGCCACCTTCGCCGTCGGCAAGTGGCACCTGGCGCCGGCGACGGAGATGACGATGGGCTCGCCGCGGGACAAGTGGCCCCTCGGCCGCGGCTTCGAGCGCTTTTACGGCTTCATGGGCGGCGAGACCGACCAATACTTCCCCGATCTCGTGCACGACAACCACAACGTGGCGCCGCCACGCACGCCCGAAGAGGGCTACCACCTGACGGAGGACCTCGCCGACCAGGCGCTGCTCAACCTCGCCGACCTGCGCGCCACCAGCCCGACGCGCCCGTTCCTGCTGTGGTTCGCGCCCGGTGCGTGTCACGCGCCGCATCAGGCACCGCGCGACTTCATCGACGCCTATCGCGGTCAGTTCGACGACGGGTGGGACGCGTGGCGCGACCGCGTGTTCGCCAAACAGGTTGCGACCGGCCTCCTGCCCGAAGGCACCGAGCTGTCGGAGCGGCCGAGTTGGGTCCCGCCGTGGGACACCCTGAGCACCGACGAGCACCGCCTCTACGCGCGGATGATGGAGGTCTACGCCGGCTTCCTCACGCATACCGACGCGCAGGTCGGCCGCATCGTCGACTTCGTCGACCAGCTCGGCGAGCTCGACAACACGATCTTCATCGTGATGTCCGACAACGGCGCGTCGGCCGAAGGCGGCGCCAAGGGCAGCTTCAACGAGGGCTACTTCTTCAACTTCGTGCCCGAGTCACTCGAAGAGAACCTGGCGCGCATCGACGACCTCGGTTCCCCGCGCGCCTTCAACCACTACCCGTGGGGCTGGGCGTGGGCCGGCAACACGCCACTCAAGCGGTTCAAGCGCGACACGCACGAAGGCGGCGTGGCCGACCCGTTGATCGTGCACTGGCCGGCGCGCTTCGGCGACGCGCACGCCGGTGAGACACGGCATCAGTACGTGCACGCCATCGACCTGTTGCCCACGCTGCTCGAGTGGATCGGCATCGAAGCGCCGGCGACCATCAACGGCATCGAGCAGTCGCCCATCGAAGGCACGTCGTTCGCCGGCGACGCCGTCCATCACACGCAGTACTACGAGATGCTCGGCTCGCGGGCGCTGTATCACGACGGGTGGAAGGCGGTCGTCTACCACCCCGGGGTGTTCACCGTCTACGACGGCACCGACGTCACCAAGCCGTTCGACGACGACGTGTGGGAGCTGTACCACGTGGCGGTCGACTTCGCCGAGGTGCACGACCTCGCGGCGACCGAGCCCGACAAGCTCGAAGAGATGAAGCAGCTGTGGTGGACCGAGGCCGAGAAGTTCCAGGTGCTGCCGCTCAACAACCAGCCCGTCGTCGGCCACGACGGCCGCTACCGCCGTGCCCAGTACGTGTTCCATCCTGGCATCGGTCCGATGTCCGAAGACGTCGCGCCGGCGCTCAAGAACCGGCCCTTCACCATTCAGGTGGAACTCGACGTGCCGGCGGAGGGCTCGGTCGACGGCGTGATCGTGGCCCACGGCAGCGTCGCCGGCGGCTACGTGCTGTACCTCAAGGACCGCCGGCTGCACTACTCCTACAACTTCGTCGGCACGCAGCTGACGACGGTCAATGCGTCGGTCGAGTTGCCCGTCGGCCAATCCGTGGGCGTCGTGCGCAGCATTCCGAACGGGACGGGTGGCTCCGACGTCGAGCTGCGCTACGGCGACGTGCCCGTCGGCAACGGCACCGTGCCGCGCAACACGCCCGTCACCTACGGCATGTCGCCCTTCACCGTCGGTTACTACGCGCAGGGCTCGATCGACGGCGTGCTCCAAGGGCGCAGCGAGGTGTCGCGGGATGTCGTCAAGCGCGTCGTCGTCGACGTAATCCGCAAGCGCGACCTCGAGGCGCAGGAGACCGCGGCGCGCGGCGAGCGCGCCGACATGGCTACGCAGTAACGGCAAGCCGCCAAAGCGAGACTGACCGCCGTGAGTTCCTACATCGCCACGCGCCAGTCGCTGCACAAGGTCGCCGAGCACGTGATGGCGAAGGTGTCCTATGCCGCCATCGGCCACATCGGCCTGCGCGCCCACACGGGCGGCTTCGCCACTCAGGAGTTCGACGGGCGCCGCATGGTGTGCCGCGACGGCACGCTCGACGGCGTCGCCATCGACGGCAAGACGCTGCGCCAACTCGGCGCCTCGGACGCCGAACTCCCCTACGCCGCGACGACGCCGCTCGACGACGAACCGCTCGTCGTCGACGCCCGCAGCGCGCAGGGACTCGGCGACTGGTACGGCCTCGTCGCCGTGGCCCTGCAGTCGGTGGCGCCGCCGGACGCGTCGCCCCAGCAGATCTGGCCCGAGCACTTCGACCTCGCCACGACGTTCAACGAGACGAACTTCGGCGGCTCCCCGGGCGACGACACGTACCCGGCGCCGTACCTCTACGTCGGGCCGTGGGACCGCAGCGACACGTCGACCTTCGACGACCCGTGGGGCTGGACGCTCCACAGTCGCGACGTGTCGAGCGTCGAGGACGCCATCGAGTTCCTGCGCAAGCATGTCTGAGGTCGCCTGGTACCCGCTGCCCGTCGCCGGCCTCGCGGTCGGTCGGCTCACAACCGTGGTGGTCGAGGGCCGCGCGCTGTGCGTCACCCGCACGTCGGGGGGCTACGGCGCCCTCGACAACCACTGCCCGCACCAGGGCGGCCCGCTGGGCGACGGCCAGATCGAGAACGGCTACCTCATCTGCCCGTGGCACGCCTACGAGTACGACCCCGTCACCGGCACGCCGCCGCCCGGGTTCAAGGACGCGGCGACGTCGTACCCCGTCGAGGAACGTGACGGTGCACTGTTCGTTCAGCTACCTGTGTTCGAGACTCGCCCGTCCTTGATGGACCAGATGGTCGACGTGATGTGCGACTGGGGCGTCGACACCGTCCTCGGCATGGTCGGCCATTCGAACCTCGGCCTCGCCGACGCGCTGCGCCGCGCCGAGGACGACGGGCGGCTGCGCTACATCGGCATTCGCCACGAGGGCGCGGCGGCCTTCGCCGCCAGCGGTTACGCCAAGCTCACCGGCCGTCCCGCGGCGTGCCTCACCATTGCGGGTCCGGGCGCCACGAATCTGCTCACCGGCTTGTGGGACGCCAAGGTCGACCGCGCGCCCGTGCTGGCGCTCACCGGTCAGGTGAAGTCACAGGTACTCGGGCCCGGCACGTTCCAGGAGGTGCCGCTGGCGTCGGCCTTCGAGGCGGTGACGACGTGGAGCCAGACGGTGCTGCGGCCCCAGAACGCCACCGAGTTGATGGCGCTGGCCTGCAAGCACGCCATCGTCGAGCGCGGCGTGGGCCACCTCATCTTTCCCGACGAGGTGCAGGAGTGGGACGGCGTCGCCCAACCGCCGGCCCGTCCGCGCGTCGGCCGCGTCGCCGCGACCGACGTGGCGCCGCCGCGCGCGCAATTCGCCGAGGCGGTGGCGTTGCTCGAGGGCGCGCAACGCCCCGTCATCATCGTGGGCAACGGCGCTCGCGGCCACGAGGACGAAGTGATCGCGCTCGCCGAGCACCTCGACGCGCCCGTCATCACGACGTTCAAGGCCAAAGGACTCGTGCCCGACACGCACCCCCTGGCGTGCGGCGTCCTCGGCCGCTCCGGTGTCCCGGTGGCGTCGATCACGATGGGACGGGCCGACGCGCTGCTGGTCCTCGGGGCGTCGTTCAGCGACCACACCGGCATCGCCACCTACATCCCGACGATCCAGGTCGACCTCGACCCGATGACGCTCGGCAAGTTCCACGCTGTCAACGTGCCCCTGCTCGGCGACATCACCGTCACGTGCGAGATGCTGCGCGAGGCGACAACGGCGCGTCGCCGGCCCGAGCAGCGCGACACCATCGCCAAGCGCTGGGAGCGGTGGCGCACCGAGAAGGCGTCGCGGCGCGCCCAGTCACGTGACGGGGCGCTGCATCCGGCGTCGTTGTTCGACGCCCTCGGCGACGCCGTGCCCGAGGACGCAGTGATCGCCGTCGACGTCGGCAACAACACCTACGCCTTCGGCCGTTACTTCGAGACCAAGCGCGGTCAGCACGTACTGATGTCGGGCTACCTCGGCTCGATCGGCTTCGGCCTGCCCGCGGCGATGGGCGCCTGGTCCGCGCTGCACCCACCAGCCAACAGCCCTTCTGTGAAGGATCGTCCGTCCTCCGGACGGGAGATCCTTCACAGAAGTGTCGTGGCGGTGTGCGGCGACGGCGGGCTCGGTCAGTACCTCGCGGAGGTGACCACCGCGGTGAAGTACGGCATGGAGATCGTCGTCGTCGTGCTCGACAACGGCCAGCTCGCCAAGATCACCAAGGAACAGATCGGCGCCCAGCGCGCCGTGTGGCAGACGAGCCTGCACAACCCGGACTTCGCCGCCTACGCCGAGTTGTGCGGGGCCCGCGGCTTCACCGTCGCCACGGCGGCGGAACTTGCCCCGACGCTCGCCGAAGCCTTCGCCGTCCGCGGCGGCCCCGCCCTCGTCGCCGTCAAGACGGACCCCAACTACTCATAGCGAATCGGTACGCGGATTGTGCCCGCCCAGGGCACAATCCGCGTGCCGATTCAACATCTCGGCAATCCGAACGCACGTTCGCTAGCATACGAACGCATGTTCGGACTCAATGAGGCGCAGCGGCGGGCCGTCGAGTACGAGGGCCACGCGCTGCTGATCGTGGCCGGCGCCGGCACGGGCAAGACGACGACGCTGGCGGCCCGCCTCTCCCACCTCATCGAGCGCGGCGCCGACCCGTCGCGCCTGCTGCTGCTCACCTTCAGCCGCCGCGCCGCGCACGAACTCATCGCCCGCGCGGCGCGCCACGCCGATCCCAACGCCGCGGGCCGCGTGTGGGGCGGCACGTTCCACGCGGTGGCGCATCGCCTGTTGCAACAGCACGCCGAGGTCATCGGCCTGCGGCCCGGCTTCACCGTGCTCGATGCGGGCGACGCCGTGGACCTGATGGGCCTGGTACGCGTTGATCTCGGCTTCGCCAAAAATGGAGACCGGGGCGATCGGCGCTTCCCGCGCAAGGACACGCTGCAGGCGATCTACTCGCGCGTCGCCAACGCGCAGGCGCCGCTGTCGGACACGCTGGCCGACTTCTTTCCGTGGTGCCGCGGCGACCTCGACCCGATGCGCGAGGTGTTCGCCGAATACGCGGCGCGCAAGCAGGCAACGAACGTGATCGACTTCGACGACCTGTTGCTCTACTGGCGCGCCCTCGCCGTCGACCCCGCGGGCGCGCGGCTGCGCGCCATGTTCGACCACGTCCTCGTCGACGAAGTGCAGGACGTGAACACCGTGCAGGGCGACATCCTCGCCGCCCACTGCGGTCCCGACCTCGCGGCGATCACGGCGGTGGGCGACGACGCTCAGGCGATCTACGGCTTCCGCGCCGCCACCTCCGACGTGATGTTCGGCTTCCCCGATCGCTTCGACAACTGCGAGGTCGTCACCCTCGAGCAGAACTACCGCTCGATCCCGCCGATCCTGCACGCCGCCAACGCCATGCTCGACAAGGCGCCGCAGCCCTACCCCCGCACGCTGTGGACGGATCGCACCGGCGACCGCCGCCCCAAGCTCGTGCGCTGCGACGACGAGCAGACCCAGGCCAACGTGATCTGCGACGCCGTGCTCGAAGAGCGCGAGAAGGGCGTGGCGCTGCACGACCAGGCGGTGCTGTTCCGCACCGGCCATCACTCCGACGGCCTCGAAATCGAACTCGGGCGCCGCAACATTCCCTTCGTCAAGTTCGGCGGCCTCAAGTTCCTGGAGACGGCGCACGTGAAGGACACGCTGGCGCTGCTGCGCATCCTCGACAACCCGACCGACGAGCTGGCGTGGCACCGCGTGTTCGGGCTGCTCGAAGGCGTCGGCCCGGCGTGGGCGCGCCGCATCGCCGATGACCTCGGCGTCACCGCCCGCACCGACGCCGCGCTCAAGACGTTCCTCGAACACGAAACGCTGGTCCCGCCCGCGGCCGTCGAGCACCTCGAAGTGCTCAAGCAGTGCCTGAGCGACTGCATCGGCCCGCCCGACCCGCCGCCGGCCACGCAGATCGAGCGGCTGCTCCCCTTCCTGCACGTCGCGTTCGAACGCGCCTACCCGTACAACGCCCGCACGCGCGAGGGCGACGTCGAAGCGATGGTGTCGATGGCCGGGGCGCATCGCACCCGGGGCGCGTTCCTGGCCGACCTTGCCATCGACCCGCCGGCCAACACCACCGACGTCGGTCCCCCACACCTCGACGACGACTGGCTCGTGCTCTCGACGATCCACTCGGCCAAGGGCGGCGAGTGGCAGTCGGTCTATGTGATCCACGCCAGCGACGGCAACATCCCTTCGGACATGGCGCTGGGCGAACCCGGCGGCGTCGACGAGGAACGGCGACTGCTGTACGTCGCCATGACGCGGGCCCGCGACAACCTCACGATCACCTACCCGCAGCGCTTCTACCACCGCCGTAACGGCAAGGACGATGCGCACTCATGGGGACAACCTTCGCGATTCGTCACGGGCCTCAGCGCGGTGCTCGACGAGACGGTGATCGAACGGCCCGTCACCATCGGCGACTTCGCGCCGGTCGACGGGCCGACACGCGTCTCGACTGCACTCAGTGACCTCTGGAGCGCGTAAGACTCTGGAGGTGGCCGTCAACCATCCCAAGCGCGTCATCCCCCTCGAGGGCGTGCGCAACTTCCGCGACCTCGGCGGCTACCCCACGGTCGACGGTCGGCTCACGGCCTGGGATCAGGTGTACCGCGCCGATTCGGTGTCGTTCCTCACCCAAGCGGGCTGGCAGGAGTTGGCCAAGCTCAACATCAAGCGCGTCTACGACCTGCGCCGCCAGAACGAGCGCGACGCCTGGCCCACGATCGAACACGGGCTTGAACACGAGGTGATTCACCTGCCGATCGGTCCGCAGGCGGCCGAGATGTCGCTCGTCGAGTGGTTCACGACCCGCGGCGCCGAGGCGAACTGGGACGAGACCTACGTGGCCGAGACCTACCGCGACAACCTCACCACGTGGCCTGACCTCTTCGCCCGCCTCATCACCGAGTTGGCCTCGGTCGAGCACCGCCCGGCGGTGTTCCACTGCACCGCCGGGAAGGACCGCACCGGCATCGCCGCCGCGCTCCTGCTCGAAGTCCTCGGCGTGAACCGCGAGCACATCCTCGACGACTACGAGCTCACCAACGTCACCCGCAGCGAGGCGCGCATCGCCGAGCTGCGGCCCGAACTCGAAGCCGCCGGCATTGACGTCGAGATGGTGCGGCCGTACCTGTCGGCGCCGCGCCGCGCCCTCGACGACACGCTCGACTGGCTGGCCGAAACCTACGGCGGCGCCGAGGGGTACCTCCTGCACCACGGCGTCAGCGACGACACGCTGACGACGCTGCGCCTCGAGCTGTTGACCAACGACGCCGCTTAGCAATAACCCTCGGTCACGCCGCACCCCCATTGGGCGACGTGCTGAGCGTGCAGCTGAACCGCCGGCTCGCGCACGGCGTGAGCCGGCGACGCGCCGACGACCAGCAGGAGTAGCAGGGCTGCGAGCGACAGGAGGCGCTTCACGGCAGATCGCCGGTCGACGGGTCGATGACGGCGCGCACTTCGTAAACGGCGTCGACGGGGAAGCCGCCGCAGCGGCCGTGCTCGCGCACGATGTCTTCGTCGGCGGCCACGTAGACGCAGGTGATCTTGTCGTCGGTCACGTAGCTGTGCAGCCACTGGATCTGCGATCCGAGGTCCGAGAGCACGAGGTTCGACTTCGTGGCGATGGCTTTGAGGGCGGCGGCGTCCATCGCGCCGGCGCCGGGGACGGTTCGTTCAATCACGTATTTGGGCATGGCGCCAGCGTGCGGGACCGCCAGCCAGCTGACATGAGGCATTCACCCCATCTACCGTGACGGTATGGCCAAGCGCGCGTCGGGCGTCCGGCTCAGCGAGTTGCTGGTGGCGCTGTCGCTGGCGACGGACCTCGGCTTCGGCCAGCCGGCGGAGCACATGGCGCGGGCGGCGCGCATCGCCTTGCGCATCGGCGAGCGCCTCGGCCTCGACGCCGCCGATCTGGCCACGCTCTACGACGTCGCCATCCTCACCTACGTCGGGTGCCCGACCTACGGCAACGAAGCGGCCACGGTGTTCGGTGACGACATCGACTTCCGGGCGGACGCATTGCGCATCGACCTCGCCGGCATGCCGGCGCGCCGCTTCATGATGAGCCGCGCCGACGGCGTCAAGCAGAAGCTGACGCTGATGGCGACGAACGGCCGCGGCGTCGTCGAGCAGATGGCGTCGCACTGCGCGGCGGCGGGCGAGCTGGCGACGCGCCTCGGTCTCAACGACGACGTGCGCGCCGGTGTGCAGCAGGCCTACGCCCGCTGGGACGGCAAGGGCGTGCCCGCCGACCTCGAAGGCGCGGCGCTGTCACTCGGCGCTCGCATCGCCCACATCGCCGAAGCGTGCGAAGTGTTCTCGCGCACCGACGGCGTCGACGGCGCCGTCGCCATGGTCAAGGCGCGGCAGGGCACGCACTTCGACCCGCAGCTCACCCAAACCGTCGTCGTCGACCCCGACGCGTTGTTCAAGGGCATCGACGAGGACACCGTCGACGAGGTACTCGACGCCGAACCCGTCGCGCGTCCGCCGTTGGCCGACGAGCAACTCGACGACGCCCTCGCCACCATCGGCGACTTCTGCGACCTGCGCCACCCGTGCTTCACCGGCCACAGCCGCGGCGTCGCCGAGCTGGTGGCCGCGGCGTGCGACGCGCTGCACGTGCCCGCGGCCGAGGCCCGCGTCGCCCGGCGCGCCGCGTCGGTGCACGACGTCGGCCGCTTCGGTGTGCCGGCGCAGATCTGGACGAAGCCCGGCCCGCTGACGTCGCACGAACAAGAGCGGATGCGCATGCACGCGTACTACGTCGAGCGCATCTTCAGCCGCCCCGAGCCGCTCAGGCGCGTCGGCCTGCTCGCCGGCACCCATCACGAACGCACCGACGGCAGCGGCTACCACCGCGGGACGAGCGGCGCGCTGCTGTCGGTGCCGGCGCGCGTCCTCGCCGCCGCCGACGCCTTCCACGCTATGACCCAGCCCCGGCCGTATCGGCCGGCGCGCACGCCCGAAGACGCCGCCGCCGAGTTGCGTCGCGACGCCCGCGACGGCCGCCTTGATCCGGCGGCGGTCGACGCGGTGCTGGCGGCGGCCGGCCAGACGACGTCGCGCGCCCGCTCCGGCGGCCCGGCCGGGCTCACCGCCCGCGAGGCCGACGTGCTCGCGCTGTTGACCAAGGGCATGGCCAACAAGGCGATCGCCCGTGAGCTGTCGATCAGCCCCAAGACCGTCGGCAACCACATCGAGCGGATCTACACCAAGCTCGGCGTGAGCAACCGCGCCGCGGCGGCGATGCGGGCGATGCAGTACGGCCTCGTCCAGGCCTAGCCTCGGCCGGTGCGCATCCAACCGCTGACCGGTGTGCTCGGCGCCGAGATCACCGACGTCGACCTCGCCAAGGAACTCACGACGCCCGCCATCGGCGACGTCGTGGCCGAACTGGTCGCGGCGCTCGACGAGCACCTCGTCGTCGTGCTGCCCGAGCAGTCGCTGTCGCCCGGCGAGCAGACCGAGTTGACGCACCACTTCGGCCCGCCCTGCGACACGCCCTTCGTCGGCACGATGCCCGACTACCCCGAAGTCATCAAGGTGCTGAAGGAAGCCGACGAGGCCAACGCGTTCAACTTCGGCGGCGCGTGGCACAGCGACTTCTCGTTCCTCGAGCGCCCGCCGAGCTACACCCTGCTGCACGCCATCGACGTGCCGGCGTACGGCGGTGACACCGTGTGGACGTCGAACATCGCGGCGCTCGACCGGCTGCCGGCGCACTACCGCGACCCGATCGACAAGCCCGACGCCGTCGGCATCCACACCGCCAAGGACGCGTACTCGCCGAAGATGCAGACGCTGCACGACGGGCTCAAGCACATGGACATCCAGACCACCGAAGACGCCAACGACGTGCGCGCCCACCCGACGATCACGCGCCATCCCGGCAACGGCCACCAGGTGCTGTTCTTCAACCTCGCCTACTGCCGCGACCTCGCCGGCACCGGCATCGCCCCCGACGACACGGCGGCGTTCCTCCTCACCCTGCACCGCCACTCGACCGATCATTCGCTGACGGTGCGGCACCGCTGGCGCAACGGCGACCTCGCCATCTGGGACAACCGCGCCACGCAACACCTCGCCCTCAACGACTACGGCGGCTTCCGCCGCGAGCTGCATCGCACGACGGTCCAAGGCGGTGTCCCGAGCCGGTAGCGCGATACCATTGGCCTCGCTTTAGGGCGGGAGCTGGGGAGCTCACGTTGCCGGAAAGGTGAGGGCTGGTGCGTAAGCGCGTATTCGCGACGTTGTTCGCGGTCATTTCTGTGATCGCGGCGGGAGCATTGACCGCGCCGCAGGCCGAGGCGAGTGCCGCCGACGGCTACACCGGCACCCATTTCGGCGTCGGCAACATCCCGCCGGGGTGCGAGAACGACACGTTCACCGCCACCGACAACGCCTGCTACCACATGCGCACCGGAATGAACGGGCTCGACTCGTCCGACGTCGACGTGCTGCTGATGGTGCCGGCGTCGCCCACCGCGACCCGCGACATGCGCATCATGCGCCAGGCCGTCGAGATGTGGAACGGCGGCATCCACTACCTCGCCCCGCAGATGGGCGTGCCGTGGATGAAGAACATGCACTTCAAGATCTCGACCGACATCGAGTCGGCCGCCGCGGGTCAGGGCATCGTCACGTACCCGATCGTCGACCCCGAAATCGTGGTCGTCGCCACCAACCCCGTCGGCGGCGCCGGCATTGGCATCGACCCGTGGGCCACCGAGATGCGCAACCTCGGTCAGAACCCCGAAACGCCCTGCACTGGCGTGTCCAACCCCTTCGACATGGACACGTGGAAGGGCATGCCGGGCTACGACCACCACGACCACGAGCCCGGCGCCACGGTCACCGAGCGGTGCCCCAACGGCGGCGGCAACATCTGCTTCGCCCTCACGCCCGCCATCGACCCGGACCCGCCGGCGCTCGACGTGTTCAACCTCTTCGACCTCGTGGCCCACGAGTTCGGCCACTGCCTCACCATCGGACACGTCGGCGACGGCGCCGAAGGCCCGTGGTCCAAGGTGCCGACCAACGACATCATGTCGTACAACACCGATCCGCCCGGTTTGAACAAGTGCGTGTCGACCCTCGACGTCGAAGGCATCGCGGTCACGCAGTCGCACTACGTCGACACCAACAACGACGGCGTGGTCAACGACGCCGACCACGTCGACGCCAACCAGGCGAGTTGGGACGCGACGAGCGATCACTTCCAGGCGCAGAACCCGCGAGACCACTTCTACGCGTCGGGCACCGGCGCGCCCACGGACTGCCCGCAACCCGACCTCGGCCTCCTGCCGGGCACGCCGACCAACTGGCAGCCCACCCAGGTGCAGACCACGAATTACGACCTCGACGTGACGGGCCCGGCTGACGGCGCCTCCTCGGCCAGCGGCGCCTTCGACGTGCTCGGGACCGTCGAGCGGGCGTCGACCACGCCGACCCCCACGGCGACGTCGGCCAAAGTGGCGGACTCGCAGAGCGACGCCCACACCAACTACACCGAGATCAAGTCGCTGAGCGCGACGGTCACCGCGACCGCCGTCCAGGTGAATCTCGCCCTGAAGAAGCTGCCGCCAACAAGCACGCTGCTCACGAGCCCGACGGTCTACAGCGTCGAGATCAACGGCCGGCGCTTCGACTCCTTCGTGCGCTACCCCAAGGTCGATCCGGGCCCGATGACGTGGGACAACCAGGCCGCGGCGTACATGCCGAACGGCACGAGCAAGTGGTTCACCGGCTCGCCCCACGTCGAGTTCACGATCCCCCGTTCGTATCTCGCCGGCGTCGGCATCACCGCGCCCTACTTCCTCGACGGCCTCGCCAGCGCCGGCGCCAGCACGGTGTCGCAGGTCGACGACCGCGCGCCCGACGGCCGCAACACCATCGGCCTGGCGGCGGCGAAGGGACCCTCGGTGGCAGCGCCGGCCTTCCGCTTCGCCCCGCGCACCGCGCTGCAGACGGTGAACTTCCAACACGACGGCGGCAACGTGTTCTACGCCGACCAGTCGACCGGGGGCGTCCTCACCGGATCACCGGTCGACCAGAGCCACCACTTCACGCTCAACCTGCCGTCCAAGAGCGACGTGACGTTCAGCCTCGACTGGACCGACAGCAGCCCGGCGGCGGGGTCGGACCTCGACCTGTACGTCACCGGCGCCGCCGACTCCGGCTCCACGGCCGCGTCGAGCAACAAGCCCGAGGTCGTCAGCTTCAACGGCGTGAAGGGCGAACTCGACATCGCCGTCGACCCCTACCTCGTCGACGACGAAGCCGACGGCGTGACCTACACCCTCACCGCCGTCGTCAACTCGACGCCGGTGGTCGACAGTGACGGCGACGGCGTGCCCGACGACAGCGACGCCTGCCCGAATCAGGCCGGCAACGGCGCCGACGGCTGCCCGACGGCGGCGGCGCTCGAGAAGGTGCTCGTCTACGTCGACGGCGTGCTCGGCGGGTCCGACGACGTCGACACCGCCGGTAGTCCCGACAGCTTCGACGTGCCCGTCACCGTGCCCGCGGGCGACCACACCCTGCGCATCGACTGGTCGTATTACGGCAAGGTCGTGGCCAGCACGACGCGCCAGGTGAGCCGGTAGCGCGCTAGCGCCAGTGGTTGCCGTCGGCGCGGCGACCCCGCATCGACACGCCGGTCGCGACGGCAAACACGCCGGCGAGGCTGACCCACCACACGTAGTCGTGGGGGCCGGTGCTCGCCATACCGTCGGTCGAGCGCGTGACGGTGGTGGCCGGCTGCGTCGTGGCCGTCGTAACGGTGGTGTCACCACCGACCGACAGAGTGGTGGTCGTCTCGGGCACGGTGGGCACCGGGGCGCCCTCCTGGGCGCGCGCCGCAACGCTGAAAGCCGAAACGGTCAGTGCAACCGTTCCCCCTGCTACCAACAACCTGCGAAACATGGACGCGCCCGATCAGCTCGGTCCGCCCGACCGGTGAGTGTACAAACGCCCGCTCGGGGCGCCAAGCACCCTTTTAGAGCAGCGAGTCCCAGCCGACGTTGCCCTCGGCGAAGGTGCCACGCACGACCTCGACGGTCTCGGCGTCCTTCGGCAGGTAAATCGAGGTGAACACCTGGAGGATCTTGCTGGCGATGAGCGAGGTGGGCGCCCCCGACGACCAGCGGCGTACGTACTTGGGCTCGGGCGTGTCGATCGCTTCGAGCGCCCAGCCGTACAGACCCATCTTGATGGACTCGACTTCGCTCAACCACTGGTCCTTGTTCAGGTTGTGGTTGGTGACGGCGCCGGCCCAGACCTCGTCCGCGGTGATGTTCAACTCGACATACCGCTCGTCTGTCGCAAACAGCATGTACCACTCGCCGCGGTGCTCGTCGCGGTGGTCAAGCAAGGCCTCGAGCCAGTCGAGGAGGTCGATCAGCGTGAACATCTTGTTGGACACGTATTCAGAGTTAGGCCCGACCGGTGGGTTCTCCTGCGGCACCGCATAAATTGCGCATATGTCGCTCGTCGAATCAGCTCCGCAAACCATCCTGCGCAACGAGGGCGACTTGCCCTTCGTCGATCTCGGCGACGGCTCGCAGCTGCAACTGCTCCAGGTCGACCTCGCCACCGGCATCTGGATCGTGCGCACCAAGTTCGCTCCCGGGGCCACCATCCAGACGCACAAGCACACCGGTCACGTCTATGCGTTCACCCAGAGCGGCAGCTGGTACTACCTCGAGACACCCGACTTCGTGAACGTCGCCGGCTCCTATCTCTACGAGCCCGCCGGGTCGGTGCACACGCTGCACGTCCCCGACACCAACACCGAGCCGACCGACGTGTGGTTCACCATCTACGGCGCCAACCTCAACCTCGGTGCCGAGGGCAGCGTCGACATGGTCATCGACGCCCACGCCATCTACGGCATCTACAAGGCGTTCTGCGCCGCGCAGCACGGCGTCACCGATCCGCCCGTCGTCGTCCTCGACTCGCACCAGTAGCCGCGACCGTGAGTGACGTCACCCAGCTACCCGTGCTGCACCTGTTCACGTTCGAGGCGAAGGTGAACTCGCCGCCGCCGCAGGTGATCGCCGCGCCCAACGGCATGCGGGTCGTCGTCGCCGTGGGCGAGGGCACGATCAGGGGCGCGCGCATCAACGGGACGGTGGCGCCGGGCTCCGGCGGCGACTTCGCCGTGTTCCGGCCCGACGGATCGCTGCGCCTCGACGTGCGGCTCGTCATCGTCACCGACGACGAGCACCGGATCTACATGACCTACAACGGCGTCGGCCTGCCCGACGGCGAGGGCAACCTCGCGCTCAAGACCGCCCCCACCTTCGAGGCGCCCGACGGCCCGTACGCGTGGATGAACAACGTGCAGGCAATCGGCGTCGGCACGTCGTCGCCGGCCACCGGTGACCTCCGCTACGAGGTCTACGAGTTGGTGTAAGCCAACAAGATGGATCTCGAAACCCAACCTTGGGATTCACCGAAGTTCGCCGAGAAAACCGACAACGAGTGGACGGCCGGTTGCCGCTGGCTCCAGTCCTGGTGGCGCCAGCAGGAAGGCCATCTCGCCGGTGAACTGAGCCAGGCGATCGAACGGCCGGTGGCGTCGATGCTGCCGCTCGGCACCAAGCCGGAGCGCAACTTCTACGGGGCCAACGTCGTGCGCGCCATGGACGAGCGCATCCTCAACGGCACCGACATCCCGATGAACACGCTCGACAAGTTGTTCCGCGATCTGCTCTCTTCGCAGACGGCGATCACGAACCTGCTCGGCGAGTTCTTCCTCAAGCCCGACGAGTTGTTGCCGTGGATCCACACCATCGATCCCGACGCCACCGCCGTCACCGAGATCCGCTTCCTGTGGGCGCCCAAGAAGAAGCTGGCCGTCGGCGGCGGCGCCCCATTCAGCGCTTTCGTCGACTACTACGCCGGCAGCTCGTTCCGCTTCCTCGCCGTCGACGCGGTGTACGCCGAGAACCTCGCCGACACCAAGATCAGCGTGCGCCCCACCTACGTCGACTACACCGAGGCGAGCCCGCTGTGGCGCGACGGCGCCAGCCGCCGGCTCGACCGGCCGAACCTGCGCCAGTTCTGGCTCAACGCCATGCTGTGCCAGTCGCTCGTCGAGAAGGACATCTACGACACCGGCCGCCTCGTCGTGATGGCGGTGGCCACCGACCCCGACGCCCACGTCGCCGCCGACCTGGTGCGCGGCGAGCTCTACGACGAGTCGCTGCTCGTGTGGTCGCCGATGGACGCGGCCGTCGACGCGCTGGCCCCGGCGCGGCCCAAGTGGGCCGAGTGGTTCCGCCGCCGCTATCTCGACTTCGCACCCGTGCAGCACCTGCTGGCCAACAACGACCCGCGCCGGCCAACGCAGCACAAGACAATCCGCGTCGACGTGTCCGGGCTCAACGCCCTGGCCAAGATCGGACCGCGGGTGACGGGCGACGGCGGCGCCATCGAGAAGTTGTTGAAGCGCATCACCGCAGGCAAGGTCGACCAGCGCGTCATCAGCGCCCTCGACGATCGCGCCAACGAACTTGCCGTCGACCTTCAGGCCTTTCGCGACGCGATCGACGGGCTCCAATGAGCGTCGGCGACAGCCTGGCCGGCTTCCGCCCGGAGCTGCCGTGGAACTCGCCGAAGTTTCGCGACAAGAAGGACTCCGAGTGGACCGCCGGCTGCCGCTGGTTGCAGTCGTGGTGGCGCGAGCAACGCGGCTTTCAACCCGGCGAGCGCACCGACATCTCCGACACGCTGGTGGGCGACAAGTTCCCGGTCGACACCGACGCCGAGCACAACTTCTTCGGCCCCAAGGTGATCACCGCCCTCGAAGAGCGCGTGCTCAACGGCGCCGAGTACGGCGTGGCGCCGACCGACGTGCTGTTCCGTCACCTGCTCGAAACCCACGTGCTGATCTTCAACCTGCTCGGCGAGTTCTGGGCGACGCCCAACGAACTGTTGCCGTGGGTGCAGACCCTCGACGACGAAGCGACCGAGGTCACCGACCTGCGCCTGCTGTGGACGCCCGAGCCGAAGCGCAACTACATCGGCGGCGGCCCCGGCTTCGACGGCTTCGTCGAATACCGCACGGAGGCGAACCGGCGGCGCTTCCTCGCCATCGAGTGCACCTACGCCGAGAACCTGAGCGCGTCGAAGATGACCGTCAACCAGCGCGTCATCGACGCCACCGACGTCTCGCCGCACTGGCGCGAGGGCGCGTCGCGCCGGCTCAACCGCCCGCACCTGCGGCGGCTGTGGGTGGCGTCACTGGTGGCGCAGACCATCGTCGAGGTCGACAAGTACGACGCCGGACGCGTGGTGTCGATGGCGTGTGCCGCCAACGAAGAGGTCGCGCTCGCCACCAACTTCGTGCGCGCCGACCTGCGCGACCCGGCGGCGTCACTGGTGCGCGCGTCGCTCGAGGACTTCGTCAAGGCGCTGGCTCCGGCGCATCCGGAGTGGGCCGAGTACATCACCACGCGCTACTTGGACTTCGACCCGGTGCTCAAGCTGCTGAGCAAGGAAGACCCGCGGCGCGGGTCGTTCATCACCATCATCCCGACCGACGACCTGCGCCGCCTCGTCGCCATCGGCCAGAAGGTCTCGGGGTCACGCACGGCGTTCAAGCAGATGCTGAAGCGCCTCGACAACGGCGACATCGACAGCGCCCAGGTCGAGGCGCTCGACGCCCGCGCCGGCGACCTCGTCGCCGACCTCGAGGCGTTCTGGGAGGCGCTCGCCGCGCTCGATATTTAGGCGTGGACGCCTACGCAGTTCTCGGCGTTGCTCCGTCGGCCAGCGACGAGGAGATCCGCGAGGCGTACCTGCGTCGATCCAAGGAACTCCACCCTGATCGCTACGCCGACGCGTCCGAGCGCGACCGGGCGATGGCGACGCGGGCGATGCAGCAACTCAACGTCGCCTACGACGAACTGCGCCACCGGAGCGCGGGGCCCGCGGCCGCCGCCGCACCGCCTCCGTTCACCGCGGCGCCGCCGCGGTACGCCGCACCGCCGGTTGCGCCGGCGCGGCGGGGTCGCGTGCGCTGGTTCGTCGTGGTGCTCGCCGCCTTGCTGCTCACGTCGGTGCTGGCGCTGGTGAGCGGTGATAGCAACAACGGGCACCCGTCGTCGCCCAGCGCGTCGGTGCAGGACTTCACCAACCTCGAAGGCACCTGCGTCGTCTTCGACAGCCGCGGCGGGCTGAGCGACTTCGTCGACTGCACCCGGGCCCACGACGCCCGCATCATGCGCGTCGTCGATCACGGCACCGCGTGCCCGCCGTGGACCGACGGCACCGTCGCCGGCCCGCGCCAGGACCTGTGCGTCGACACCCACCAATAACGCGGCTCAGCGCGGGTTGCGGAACAACCCTTCCTGCACGACGGAGGCCACCAGCACGCCGTCGCGGCTGAACAGCCCGCCGACCGCCAGACCGCGGGCACCGAAGTTGGAACGCGGCGATCCGGTGAAGAGGTGCCACTCGGTCGGGTCGTAGGGGCGGTGGAACCAGATGGCGTGATCGAGGCTGCTCGCCATCGTGACGATCGGTTGGCCGGGGGCGCGCGCCATGGCGAGGATGCCCATGTCGGACATGTAGGTGAGCACGCACGCCGCGGTGGCGCCGTCGGGCACCGCCTCGTTGAAGCGCGCCCAGTACGGCGGCACGGCGAAAGGCCGGTCGGTCTTGTGCACCGGACGCATCTCGAAGAACGTCCCGCTCGGCCGGCTCTCGTAGCCGACGAACTTGGGCAGCAGTTCGGGGTCGGGGGCTTCGAGCGGCACCGGCGTCGACCAGTCGGCGCCTTCCTCTTCGCCGTGGAACGACGCGCTCATCTCGAAGATCGCCGCGCCGTCCTGGCTCGCCACCACCCGCCGCGTCGTGAACGACCGGCCGTCGCGGGTGCGCTCCACGTCGAGGCGCAGCGGCACGTCGGGCTTGCCGGCGAGGATGAAGTAGGCGTGCAGCGACTGGGGCCGGTGCTCGGGCCGCACAGTGCGGACCGCGGCGGCGAGCGCCTGGGCCGCCACCTGCCCGCCGAACAGCCGCGGCCCCATCGACAGGCCCAGCGGCGCCACGAAGCTGTCGCCGCCCTCGTCTTTCAGGTCGAGCAATTCCAGCAGCGACCGGGCCTGGGTCGGCGATTCGTCTTCGGCACTCACGGCCGGAACTATCGCAGGCGCGTCCCCCGGCGGCGGTGTTGGGGTTCGTCGTGGACCTGCACGGTGACGAAGAGCCAGATGGCGGCCGCGGCGGCGACGAGGAACAGCACGATGGCGAGCGCCGCCACCACCAGTCCGCTTGCAAGAGAACTGCCCGGCGTGAGGGCGAGTAACCCCGCGGCGGCAGCGGGTACGTCCCTACGAGAAGCCAGGCGGGCGAAGGAGGACCAGATGCCAGGCAGCAAGCACGGACCCGAGATCAAGAACCCGAAGCAGTACGAGGCGATGCGCGACGACGGGATGAGCAAGGAGAAGGCGGCCCGCATCTCCAACGCCGCGCACAACCAGGGCAAGTCGAAGGTCGCGGCCCGCGGCGGGCGCGGCGGCGACTACGAGGACCGCAGCAAGGAACAGCTCTACAGCCAGGCCAAGAAGGTCGGGATCGAGGGCCGCAGCCACATGTCAAAAGGCGAGCTCATCGACGCCTTGCGCAACCATTAGCGCGGCTCTTGTACCCTTCTGGGCGGAGCCGCCGCACGGGTGACTTCGTTTAATTGAGAAGAGAAATGCAAGTGGCAACTGGAACTGTGAAGTTCTTCAACGCGGAGAAGGGCTTCGGCTTCATCACCCGCGAGGACGGCGAAGATTTGTTCGTCCATTTTTCGAACATTCAGGGCAATGGCTATCGCACGTTGAACGAAGGCCAGCAGGTCGAATTCGACGTCGCCCCCGGCCGAAAGGGTGATGAAGCACAAAACGTTCGGGTCGTGTAACCCGACCTTTCTAGCAACGAGCCGCCGGCGCGCAAGCGTCGGCGGCTCGTTTCGCGTCCAGGCCCCCGTTCTTCCCTGACTTTGTGTATCTGGGCGCGGGGCGTCCCGCGCCCAAATACACAAAGTCAGGAGTGGAGCACCCGGCCGGTGTCGCGGACGGTCAGGCCGAGGTCGGACAGGGCGGCGATCGCCGCCCTCAGTGCCTCCTCAGCGCGCGCCGCGGCTGCTTCAGCGAGCGCCCGCTCCATGTGTGCCTTGGCGATCAGGTCGGTGACGGCGGCGTCGGCGAAGTTGACGTTGCCGAGGACGACGTCGAAGGAGTCGGCGGGTACGCCGAGCGCACGCGCCAGCGCGTCGCGGGCGACGGTGTCGATCTGGGACAGCGTGCGGATGTGGGTGGCGGCACCGTCGACACCGGGGCAATCCACCGCCCACCAGCCGTCGCAGCGAACGGCGTGGACGAGATATGTCGGCGTCTCGAATTCCCGCGCCACGGTCATGGCGAGCCTCCCACCGCGACGGTATGCACTGCGGCGACCTCCGCCTACCCGCATTTGCGGGTGCGGCGCGGTTCAGTCGAACAGGCCGCGAATGTCGTCGGCGGTGAGCGAGGAGGCGAACAGGTCGCCGTCGTCCATCACGCCAGCGAACAACTCGGCCTTGCGCTGCGCCAGCGCCACCACCTTCTCCTCGATGGTGTTGCCGGCGATGAGGCGGTACACGTTGACGGGACGGGTCTGGCCGATGCGGTGGGTGCGGTCGATCGCCTGGTTCTCCGTCGCCGGGTTCCACCACGGGTCGAGCAGGAAGCAGTAGTCGGCCTCGGTGAGGTTGAGGCCGAAGCCGCCCGCCTTGAGCGAGATCAGGAACAGTGGGTCGTCGCCGGAGCGGAAACCGTCGACGACCTTCGCCCGGTTGCGGGTGCGCCCGTCGAGATAGGCGTACTTGATGCCGTCGGCGTCGAGGCGGGCGCGCACCAGCGACAGGAACGACGTGAACTGGCTGAATACCAGGGCGCGGTGGCCGCCGCCGACGACGTCGTCGAGCTGCTCGGCCAGGGCGTCGAGCTTGGCGCAGGGCACCGACAGATTGGCCTCGTCGACGAGGCCCGGGTGCAGCGACAGCTGGCGCAGCACGGTGATCGACTTGAGGATGGTGAAGCGGTTCTTGTCGAAGTCGCCCAACAGGCCGAGGACGCGCTGGCGCTCGCGGGCGAGCTGCGTGTCGTAGATCTTGCGGTGGCGGGCGTGCAGCTCGACTTCGAGGATCTGCTCCTGCTTCGGCGGCAGGTCCCGCGCCACCAACTCCTTGGTGCGGCGCAGCACCAGCGGCTTGATGCGCCGCCGCAGCCGCTCGAGCCGGTCGCGGTCGCCCATCTTCTCGATCGGCTTGGCGTAGTGCTCGCCGAAACCCTTCGGGTCGGGGAACAACCCGGGCGCGGCGATCGACAGCAGCGACCACAGCTCCATCAGGTTGTTCTCCATCGGCGTGCCGGTCAGCGCCAGCACCCACGGGGCGCCGAGCTCGCGCACACGGCGGTACGTCTGGGCCGCGTGGTTCTTGACGTACTGGGCCTCGTCGAGCACGACGCCGGCCCACGCCACCGCCGCGTACGCCGCTGCGTCGAGCCGTAGCAGCGTGTAGGTGGTCACGACCACGTCGGCCTTGGCGATCTCCTCCATCACTCGCCCCGACTTCTTGAGCGTGTCGGTCACCGACTCGACGATCAGGTGCGGGGCGAAGTGCGCCGCCTCGCTCACCCATCCCGGCACCACGCTCGTGGGCGCGACCACCAGGAACGGTCCGAGCGACGGGTCGCGCTCGCGGGCGTGGCAGAACAGCGCCAGGGTCTGCAGCGTCTTGCCCAGGCCCATGTCGTCGGCGAGCACGCCGCCCAATCCGAGCTCCCACAGCGACGCCAGCCAGGCGAACCCGTCGCGCTGGTAGGGCCGCAGCTCGGCGCGCAGCGACGCCGGCACCGGGTGCTGTTCCAGCGCGTCGAGGCTGCGCAGCCGCTCGACCTGCTGCTGCCACGCGGCGGCCTGCTCGGTCACCACGCCGAGCGCCACCAGCTCCTCCCACAACCCGACCTGGTAGCGGCTGATGCGCAGCGCCGAGCCGGGGGCGTCGTCGAGCAGGCGCGCCTCGTCGATCAGCTCCTTGAGCGCCACCAGCCGCGGCTCGCGCAACGAGAAGTGGGCACCGTCGTCGAGCAGCATCTCGGACTGGCCCTTGGCGAGGGCGAGGAACACGTCGAGGATCGGCAGCTCGTGGCCCTCGACGAGGATGCGCACGCCGAGGTTGAACCAGTCGCGCTCGCCGGACTCGGCCGTGGTCGCAACGCCGATCTCGAGCGTGTCGCCCACGTCGCGGTAGTCGGCGGGCTCGCCCTCGACCACCAGCGTTGCGCCGCCGAGGTGATCGAGCCGGGGCAACACGTTGGTGACGAAGCGCATGCTGTTGAGCCCGCTCAACACCGCGCCGGCGTCGCGGGGCCGGCCGTAGTCGTCGATGACGCCGAGCGACTCGAGCCCGAGCCCGCCGGCTTCGACGGCGTCGAGCAGCGCCCGCTCCGCCGCCGCGTCGCGGAACTCCGCCGCGTCGCCCAGCCACACCTGGCGGGTCGTGTCGCCGATGGCGTAGGCGAACTTCCAGCCGATCTCGACGGAGTGGTCGTCGCCGAAGATCACGTGCAGCTGCAATGCGGGCGCCGAGACCGCCGGCGGCGTGAAGGAACCGTCGGACGAGATCACCGTCGCCACCCGCTGCAGCCCGATGCACAACTCGTCGCGGAAGCGGCCGATCTCGCCGGCGGGCACGTCGACCACCTGGTGGCGCAGCAGCATGCGTTGCAGCTCGATGCCGGCGGGCGCGGCGAGACGCACCAGCCACAGGCGCGGGTGCTGGTTGTCCTCCACCTGTTCGGCGCACACCAGGCCGTGGCCGTTGCGGCCGAGGAAGGCGGCGGGGCGCAGGTCGTGGCCGGTGGCGACCTCGAGGCGCGGCGTCACCCGCAGCCCACCACCGGCGGCCGCGGTGACGTCGAGCACGACGCGGCCGTCGAGCGGACGCGGGATCTCGCCGTGGCGCCCCTTGGCGTGCAGCAGTACGAGGCCGACCGCGGCGGCGTCGTCGAGCACCGACCACAGCTCGGGCCCGCAGTGGGTGAGGTCGATCGTCTTCTCGGCGCCGTAGCTGCTGTAGCGCGAGTAGCCGTAGCTCGCCGAGCGGGCGCGGGCCGAGTGCAGGGTGAACAGCTCGCTGGCGACGGCCGCGTGGTCGACGCGGAGCCGCTCGCGCTGCACCATCCAGTCGTCGAGCTGGTTCCACGCCAGCGACCCGTTGACCCACCCGGTGCGATTGCCGCCCGCCGGCCGCAGCAGCCGACCCATCAGCCGCCACCCACCGGTGGTGTCGTGCGCCGGCTGCAGCTCCAGCTCGATGGCGAGAGGCACCAGCGTGCCGGTTTCGGGACGGCTGCCGACCAGCGCGACGAGCGGCTCCTCCCACGTGGCCGTGCGCCGCGGCCGGCCGTCGTCAGCCGGCGCGTCGTCGCGCGCCGCGGCAATCACCAGCGCGGCGACGTGCTTGCAGTCCTCGACCATCGGGCACGAGCACGTGCCGCCGGTGAACATGCGCCGCCCGTCACGCACAATGAGGGTGACCGCCGTGGTGTCGTAAAGACCGCCGTTGCCCACCACCGACCCGCGCAGCCGCTCGAGCTGGCGTTCGGACTCGCGGCGGATGCGCATGACCTGGCCGTTGTCGGCGTAGGCGCGCCCGCGGGCGTACACCGACGGTCCCAGGTACGACTCCACCTGCGCCAGATCCGCGAACGCACTCATCCCGAACCGGCCAGCGTACCGAGGGGGTGTTACAGGCTGCGCCGGGTGTCCGCGAACGCGCCACACCGTGTCTCTACCGTGCCGGCCATGGTGTACGTGCTGTTCAACCTCGCGCTGCGGCCGTTTCGCCGCTGGTGGCGGCGCATCATCGTCGCCGCCGTCGTCGGCACGCTGTTGGTCCCCGTGGCGCGCCAGTACGTCGAGGCGCGCGTGTTCCATCACCACGACACGATCGTCCTGCCGCCCGACCGCTGAACCCGTCCCCCGGCCGCGGCGGCCATACTGACCACACGATGGACGTGCTCGCCCGCATCGAGGAGATCGTCGCCAAGGCCGTGGCCGCCGGCGAACCGGCCCTCCCGCGCAACCTCACCTCGCGGGTGACCGTGCTCTTGCGCGAGCAACTGGCGACCCAGGCCGAGCGCGAGCAGGTCGTCGCCCAAGCCACGTCGAGCTTCGCCCAGCGCTACGCCGCGCAACTCCAGTCCGCGCTCGAACGCGCCGCGGCCGATGCCCCGCAACCGGCGCCGCCGCCGGCGATCGAGTCGACCCCGGCCCGCAGCGCCGCCCCGCGCGCGCCGCGCCCGGCCAGCGCACCGAAACGCCCGTCACCCAGCGGTCGACGGGTCACGACCCGCGTCGTCGACGCCGCGGCGCGCCAGCTCAGCCGCGTCCCCGAAGGCCTCATCGTCTTCTACCAAGGCGTCGGCGCCACCATCGAGCCACCCGGGATGGTGCTCGAAGACGGCAAAGCGTTCGACTCCCCCACACCCGCCGCAATGTGGGTCAACCGCGGCGAGCCCGTGAGCGGCTGGTCGGTGTGGAAGCTGCCCGACGGCCGCTCGCTCCAGGAGTGCTGGGACGCCGGAGACTGGCCCGCCCCGTAAACAATTGGGGCCACGTTGAGATCCATCGTCGTACCGTCAACCGACGTGGATCTCGTGACATCGGGGCACCTTGACGAAGGCGAGCATGTGGTTTCGTTCTACGACGGCGCTGAGCACCTCACCGACCTCGCTGTCCCCTACCTCGCGGCGGCCGTGCGCGAGGGCGACACCGTCATCGTCATCGCCACCCCCGAGCACCGCGCCGCATTCGCCGCCGCGCTGGCCGACGCCGGCATCGACGTGCACGACGCGCTGTGCCACATGCGGGTGCGTCTCTTCGACGCCGCCGAGATGCTGTCGCGCTTCATGCGTGACGGCTCGGTGCACCGTGGCGCCTTCATCGACTCCGTCGGCCACTGCGTGCGCGAAGCAGTGGCCGAGGGACGCCCCGTGCGCGCCTACGGCGAGATGGTCGCCCTGCTGTGGGCCGAGGGCAACCGTTCCGGCGCCATCGACCTCGAACGCGCCTGGAACCTGCTCGGACGCGAGCTCCCGTTCGCACTGCTGTGCAGCTACCCGGACTCCGTCGCCGACGATCCGGACACCGCCGCCGAGTTGGCGGAGGTGTACGAGCTGCACTCCCACGTCGTGCCGGTCGCCGCGTCGTAACCGCCTCGCCCTTAGGCGTTGAGGCCTACGGCGTCAGCGCCGTGTTCGGCTTCGGGTTGGGAGAACCCGTCGAACATGAGCTGGTCGATGAGGCCCTGCCGCGAGAACGACGTGAACTCCATGTACGACTCGGCCTTCTTCGCCGCTTGCTCGAACCAATCGGCATGTTGCGCGTCGACTCCGTACGTCGCGTCAGGGTCCGAGAAGCCGTCGAACTTCAGCTGACCGATGAGACCCGTGCGGGAGAACGATGTGAACTCGAGATAGGAGGCCGCCTTACGGCGGGCGTTGGCCTGACTCACCGTCTCGCCGGCGTAGGCGTCGGGTACGGGTGCCGCCGTCGTGACGGGGCGTGGCGGTGCTGTGATGCGCGGCGACGTTGCAGGCGGTGACGTAACGGGCGGTGCGGTCGCGGGCGGAGCCGTTACGACGGGCGCGGTCGTCGCGGGAGGTGCGACCGTTGTGGGAGGCGCGACCGTTGTGGGAGCCACCGCCGCCGGATCAATCGTCGTGGCCGTGATGTCGGCCGCCGATACCTTCGTCGGCTGCTTCTGCGGCATGAGCGCACCGAGGCCGACGAGTACTGCGACCACCGCCGCGGCGACGGCCCACCACCGTTTCCAGATCGGCTTGGCGTCGGGTCGCGCGTCCGGCGGCGCAGCAACCGGGTCGACGCCGGGAACGCCGCCGTCGTTCACGTGATCCGTCCACCGCGCCCCGTCCCAGAACCGCAGTTGGTGTCGACCACTCGGGTCTGGCGCCCATCCGGGATCGTTGCCTGTTCGATTCGTCTGCTCGGACATGTGATCAACCACCTCTCGTGGATCGCCCCGCAGCGGACGGTACGGACGGTGGGTTACGAGGCCAACCCGCATTTGCGGGCTGTCGCGCTCGCCGCCAGCGCGTCACGCCGAGTAGACACCGGAGATGGCGCGAGTTCGGGTCGTTGTCGCCGCGCTCGCAGCAGGTGCGCTGCTTCTCGCGTGCGGCGCCTCAACGAAGGGCGCGCCATCGACGACGTCGACCGCAGTCACCAAGACGACCACGACCACGGCGGTCGTCGTCGGCACCGCGCTGGCCGCGCTCGACACCATCCCGATCAAGGGTCGCGCCCCGAAGACGGGATACGCCCGCAGCGAGTTCGGTCCGGCGTGGGCCGACGTCGACCACAACGGCTGCGACACGCGCAACGACATCCTCCAGCGCGATCTGCGCGACATCGCCTTCCGCCCGAACACGCACGACTGCGTCGTCATCAGCGGCACGCTCGAGGAGCCCTACACCGGCCAGACGATGCAGTTCGACAAGGCGAAGGCGTACTTCATCCAGATCGACCACGTGGTGGCCCTCGGCGACGCGTGGCAGAAGGGCGCCCAGCAACTGACGCCCGAACAGCGCGAGGCCTTCGCCAACGACCCGCTCGAACTGTTGGCGGTGAACGGATCAGCCAACGAGTCGAAGGGCGACGGCGACGCCGCCACCTGGCTGCCGCCGAACAAGCCGTACCGCTGCGCCTACGTCGCCCGGCAGGTGGCCGTGAAAGCCAAGTGGCACCTCTGGATGACCGCTGCCGAAGCCGACGCGTCGCGCCGCGTCCTCGCCCGCTGCCCCAACGAACCGCTGCCGAGGTAACGGTCGGATCCGGTTATTCGACGGCGCGCTTGAGGAGCACCGCGATGTCGGCGATGGCGTCGGCACCCATGCCGGCCATCGGGACCGAGGTGCGGCGCGGCGACATGCTCACGGCTTCCCACCCCTCGGCGCCCAGTGTCGACAACCGGTGGTTGAACCGCTCGATGCTCTCGACCGGCTCCCACGTCAGCAAGAAGTAATCGAAGGCAGCCATGCTGACGACGGTACGGATCAGATGTGACAGCAACCTCCCGCAAATGCGGGGGAACTGTCCGTGCGAACCGTCACACCCGCGGCGTACTACTAACCCATGAGCATCGCCTGTCCCACCTGTGGATCGACCGTCGTGCGCGAGATCGTGTGGGGACTGGTCACCGAACCGATCATGGGGCGCGACGTCGAGTACGGCGGCTGTGCCATCGAGGTCGTCGAGGGCGAACCGGGCCCGCGCACGCACCGCTGCCTCGCCTGCGGCGACTCGTTCTTCGGCGATACCGTCGACGCGGTGAGCGAGACCGGGCTGACCGACCGTTTCGGCGAAGCCGCCGCCTGGGCCTCCGAGCTCCACATCGACCACCTGCGCAAGGGCACCACCATCCCCTACGTGTCGCACCTGTTCGCGGTGGCGTCGCTGGTGCTCGAGGACGGCGGCGACGAGGACGAGGCCATCGCCGCGCTGCTCCACGACGCCGTCGAGGACGGCAAGACCGACCTCGACACCATTGCCGCACAGTTCGGCGACTCGGTGGCGGCGATCGTCGACGCGTGTTCCGACACCGACACGATCCCGAAGCCGCCCTGGCGCGAACGCAAGGAGCGCTACATCGCCCACGTGCGCGACCCGCACACGAGCGAGGCCGCCTTGCGCGTCTCCAACGCCGACAAAGTGCACAACGCCCGCGCCATCCTCGCCGACTACACCGAGCTGGGCGACGCGTTGTGGACTCGCTTCAATGCCGACGCCCGCAGCGCCGACGCGCAGCTGTGGTACTACCGCCAACTGAGCGACGCCTTCCTCGAGCGCCGGCCGACCAGCCGCCTCGCCCACGAACTCGCACGCCTCGTCGACGAGCTCGAAACCCGCATTTGTGGGTAGCGACGCGGCGCATGAAAGGCGTTAGCTGACGTCAGCGAACTTCAGCGGGGAGGTGGGGCGTGACGATACGGGCCGAATACCTACGAGCCGACGAGATCGCGCGCCGCTTCGACGTCTCGGTCGACGACGTTCTCCAGTCCTGCTCCGTCCTCGGCTTCGACGCCACCCGCGCCGACAGCCTGATCGAGCTGCGCGAGTTCGGCCGGGCACTCAAGTCGGTCCATCGCGAGCAGCCGCTGCCGTCGCGGTGGCCGTCGCACCGCCGCGTCCTCGTGGGCATCGCGGCGAGCGTGGCCGTCGTGCTGGTGGCCGCCGTCGGGCAGGCCGTCAGCCGCCACGACTCCCCGGCGACGCGCAACGCCGTCGCCTCACAGACACCCGCCGCCGCCTACCGCGCCCAGCTCAAGTCGACCTACAACGCCACCGTGAGCGACAACGCCACGCCGGCGGACTACCAGGCTCTGGCGCAGCGCCTGAGCGCCATCACGCCGCCGGCGGGTCTACAAACCGAGCATCAGGAACTCGTGGCCGAAGCCCAGCACGCCGCCGCCGTGGCGCCCGCCCTCGCCGCCTGCACCGGGACGGCGACCAACCCGCCGACCTGTGACGCCCAGCAACTCAACGCCGCCCTGCAAGCGACCACGGTGGTCAACAGCCTGCGGGATCAGATCAGCGCGCCGTAGCTACGGCTTGAACAACTTGAAGATCATCGCCCCGAGCTTGCGTTCGCGGCCCGACTTGGTCCACGGGATGCCCGTCGCCCGTGACACGCGTCGCTTGGCCGCCGTGACGCCCAGAAACCGCTTCCAGCTGAACCCACCGCGATTCATTCCCTACTTCCTTTCACCGCACGTTCAGTGTGCCGTATTCGCCGCACGCGGCGGGCGACGACGACCGTCAGCACCGCCAGGGTCGGTACCGTCACGAGCGGCGCGACGATGATCAGCGCGATCAAGACGGCGAGACACACGATCCCCGACAGCAGCGCCGTGCAGCCGACGAAGAGATCGAACACCGATCACGCGGACGGCTGACCGACGCGCAGCGCGTCAGCATCGTCGTCCAGGTCGCCGAAGCCGCCGCCCGAGTACTCCGTCGAGACAACCCGGAGGTCGACTTCGGCGGCCTCGTTCTCGAGGTAGACGGCGGTGAAGGTGCGCACGACGTCCTCGGCGATCGCCGCGCTCGACGTCTCGCCCAGCCACACGCGATGGAAGTTGCGGTGCCGGCGCCCGTCACGATCGGCGGCGCCGGGCCGCGCCCATCCCAGGATGTCGAGCAGCACCTCCTGATGCTGCTGGAGGGTCCAGGGGTCTTCGAGGTAGGCGTTGCCGACCGCCTCGGCGAGCACCCAGCCATCAGGAAACGCCAGCTGGATGTAGTGGCGCCCGTTCTCCACGAACACGAAGCCCTGGTCGACGCGGGCGTAGTCGAGGACGCGCGGCAGGTCGGCAGCGAGCTCGGGCACGGTCAGGCGGCGAGTGGTCATACACCCCATGATCCGCGGAGGGTGTGACAGCTATTTCTCCGTAGTTGTCACACCGCCTCGGTACAACGACAACATGCGCAACGGACGCAGTTATCACCTGATCGACCTGGAGAATCAGCTCGGCGACACGGCATGGGACGAAGCCGCCGTCGAGCTCATCGCCCAGCAGTACCACGACCTCGTGGTTCCCGGCCCCGACGACCTCGTCTTCGTGGCGGTGAACCGCAGCCTCGCGTTCGCCGCCAAGAGCGCCTTCCCCGGAGCGGAGGTCAAGGTGGCTCGGGGCAAGGACGGCGCGGACCTCGCTCTCATCTTCCACGAACGCGTCGACTGGCTCGCCGAGCGGTTCGACCGGGTGGTCGTGGCTTCCGGCGACCACATCTTCGCCGGGCTCCTGGCATCGCTGCGGCTCGCCGGCGTCGAGACGACGCTCGTGGGCCGCGAGCAGGCGATCTCCCGCTACTCCCGAGCGCAGGCCGACACGGTGCTCACGCTGCCCGAACCACAGTCTGTCCTTGACCTGCGTGACGACGGTTGGCAGCGGGCGGACTCGTTCGCGCTCAGCGCATGAACCACCGCCGACTGCGGCTCGTCGAGGACCGTTTCTCCGAAATCGCCGAAGCCCTCGGGTTGGAACTGCTCTTCATCGCGCCGTCGGACTGGTGGCGCGCAGCGCCCGCGGATCCGAGCAACCTGCACCGCCCCTTCGGGTATCTGCCGACAACCGACCTGCGCACGCTGCACGCCTCACCCGAGCTGATCCTCGAACAGACGACGGGCCTTGACGAAGCGGACTTCGATGCCTATCTCGACGCGCTCGAGGTGCACGTGTACAAGCACATCACCTACTTCGACGAGGACGACGTCGAAGGCCTCATCGACCGCGACATTTATGCGATGGCGCCCGGCTCGATGCGGCTCCTGAATGCCGTGTCGATGGAAATACTCGACCGCTGGTCGCGACGCTGACCTAGCGGACGACCGACGGCCAGTTCGCCGCGGCGAGCGTGCGCAGCGAAGCCCGCGCCCCATGGTCCAAGCGGGCACGATCGGCGACGATGTCGGCGTCCCAGCCCTGCGACGGAACCATGACGTCGACGCCGATCACCTCATCGTCGGCGCTGACGTCGAGCACAACGCCATCGGTCAATTCGACCGTGTGGTCAATCGCTCCATTACGCAGTGTGACGTAGAGCGCGTCCGAGTCAGAGTCGTAGACGTACTTCACTGCCGCGGCACCAACACGTTGACGGCTTCGCCGAACTCGTTCAGCACGACCTCAAGGATACGAGTGGATCCGGGGTGTAGCGCGCTACTCGTACAGCGCCAACAGCCGCGCCGCGACGTCGCTTCCGACCACCGATGCCGCCGGTTCGATCACCTTCGCTGTCGGGCCGAGACGCAGCAGCAGTCGTTCCAGCCACGCGTCGCCGGCGGCGTCGACGGTGAACTGCGTGGTTCCGTCGGCATTGTCGACGACGTCGCGCACCGGGTAGCGCTCGACCGCCCAGCGTTGCGCCGGCTGCACCTCAATACGGATCGGCGTGGCGTGCGCAACGTCGGGATCGAAGGCGACGTCGGTGCGCAGCGTCGGCGGTCGCCACTCGAAGGTGTCATCCAGCACGTCGACCTGGCGCACGCGGTCGACACGAAAGTCGCGCTCGGCCTGCGCGGTGTGACACCACCCGACGAGGTGCCACCACCCGTCCACGGTGAACAGCGCCAGCGGCTCGACCACCCGCGACGTGACCTCGTCGCGACCCGCCGAGTAGTACTCCATCTGCACACAGCGCCGCGCCTCGAGGGCCTTGGCCAACACATCGAGCGCCGGCGGGCGCGGCAGCTGCACTTCGAGGCCGTTGACGTCGCCACCGACGGCGCGGGCCACCTTGCCGATCGCCGAGGCGAACGCGCCCGACGTTCCCACACCCGGCGCCTGCAACATCAGCTGCGCGGCGGCGACCACGGCGAACGCGTCGGCCTGGGTCATGCGCAGCGGCCGCGACAACTTCGTGAAGCGGTCCACGTACCAGCGGCCGCCTTCTTCCCACATCAGCACGTTGGCCTGGGCGACGGGCTCGACCTCCACGATCAACTGGAGGTCCTTCTCGATGCGGGACTCGGTCACGCCGAACTGCGCCGCGATCTTGGCGGCCGACGCGCCGTCGGGCTGCGCCGCGATCCAGGGCACCACCGCCAGCAGTCGACCGAGGCGGCTGACGACGTCCTCGCGACTCACGCCGACACCATCCCCGTCAACCACGCCACCACGTCGTCGCGCAACGACTCGGGTCCGAGCACTTCGGCGTCGTCGAGCCAGCCGAACAACCACGACTTGAACGCGCCGCGGTTGCGCACCTCGAACTCGATCGTCACCGAGCCGTCCTCGGCCGGTGCCGACGCGGTGGCGGTCGAGCCCATCGAGTCCACGACGTAGCGGGCGATCGACGCCGACAGCTGCACCACCGCAGTGACCGGCTCGTCGCCCGGCAACTGCCACGGCGCCGGCAACACGGTGGCGGCACGAAACGACGCCGGCACCTCGAACGCTGCCTTGTCGCCCACCGCCACGCTGCCGTCGTCGATGCGGTCGACGCGGAACGTGCGCTGCTCGGCACGCAGGTGGTCGTAGCCGGCGAGATACCAGAACCCGTTGGTGAAGAACACCGTCCACGGATCGACCTGGCGTTGCTGGCCGCTGTAGGTCAGCGTGACGGGCGCCCGCTCGCGCCGCGCCGCGAACAGCACCGGCAGCAGTTCCTCGTCGGGCAGCACACCGACCGGCGAGACCGACCCGTCGACGCCGGCGCCCATCTTGCGCAGCAGGTTGTGCGCCGGTGCCCCGCCGATGTTGACCGCCGACAGCACCAGCTCGAGCGCCAGCTGCTCTTCGTTCGTCAGGTTCAGCTCGGGCAGGTAGTAGTCGGACTCGCGGACCTCGTAGGTCCACTCGTCGCCCTGCTCGACGATGCGCAGCGGGATGTCGTTGGCCAGCAACGCCTGCTTGTCGCGTTCGAACTGCCGCCGCGCCGATTCGGGATCGGGCGGATACCCCGGCACGTGCGCCTCGATCTCAGCGCGCGTACGCGGCCCCTGCTC
>DASZWD010000069.1 GCA_035546775.1 Acidimicrobiales bacterium | reverse complement strand
CGATGAGGGCGTTGCGCTTCGTGCTGGGGCTGACGCTGGTCGTCGGATTGGCCGGCTGTAACAAATCGGATGCCACCGTCATGCCCGACGTCAAAGGGCGCAGGCTTGACGTTGCGTTGAGCGACATCAAACGTGCCGGCTTCAAACACAAGGTTGAAGTCGTTGGAGGAGGCACGTTCGGAGTCGTCGTCAAGTCGCACTGGATGGTCTGCGAGCAGTTGCCGGCTGCGGGGCAGGCACTGAAGGAGGCGCCTCGGGTGACGGTCAGTCGTTCCTGCGACTCTGGAACGAAGCGTGCGCGCGGCACTGCCGTAAAGGTGAGCACGACAACCACTTCAACGACCACTGCACCGCCACCGACAACCGCGCCTCCGACGACGACACCGCCGCCCCTATCCGATGCGACCTACGACGCCGTGCCGACTACCGATTCGAACTCGCCGCCACCACCATCGGACGTCTACTACGCGAACTGCGACGCCGCGCGGGCTGCGGGGGCTGCGCCGCTCTCCCGTGGCGAACCCGGGTATCGATCCGGCCTCGACCGGGATGGCGACGGCGTCGCGTGTGAAACGTGACTCAGTTCGCCTAGCCACCCTCGAGGGCGCGCAGGCCGGCCTCGCTGAGTCCCAACCGCGACGCGAACGACGCTCGGTCCACACTCGCCCGGCTGCGCGCCATCACCACCACCACCGCCAAGTCGGCCCACGAACAGCCGTGTTGATGCAGGCGAAGCCGGAACCGGTCGGCGAGTTCGTCGACGGACGGCTCCCACCCCGACGGCACCCCTTCCTCCGCCGCGCAGGCGTCGCGCCACCGCTCCTCCTCGGTCATCGTTCCAGCAACGGCAGCTCGAGCAGCGGCGCGTAGGTCGCGTCGCGCGCCGCCAAGGCCCGCAGGCGATCGCCGACGCGCTTGGCCGCCTGACGCACTGCCGGCGGCTTCATGCCGTGGCGCGCCGCCACCGTGTTCGCCGGCGACGGATCACCGCCCGCCGCCTGCGCCCGCACCGACAAGAACACCTGCGCGTCGCGCCGCGAGCTCGTGGCGTCGAGCGCGTCGACCAGCAGCCGGATCGTGTCGTCGTCGCGGGCGACCGTCTCCAGATGGTCGAGCTCGTCGACGTCGGCCGCGGCAACGTCGGTCGCCACAACGCCACCGTCCTCGTCGCCGAACTCACGCGTATGCGGACCGAGGTAGGCGTTGACGATCGCGCGCAGGCGACGCTCGGCCCACGTCCAGGGCATCGCTCCCCCATCGGCGCGCCACGATGGCGCCGCCTCGAACAACGCCATCGTGGCGTCGAGCGTCAAGCCGTTCATCTCGTCGGCCGGTACGACATGCACGCCCCGATCGGCGAAGTGGCTCTGCAACACGCGCCGAATCACCGCGCCGAACTCGGTGTACAACGTGAACATCGCCGACGCATCGCCGGCCGCCATCGCCGTCATCAACTCGGCCACCCGCTCGACCGCTGACCTTTCCACTGCTCCGCCCCGTTTCTCTCGCTCGTTGTCGAGATCGAGAGTCGGGCAGTGGTGTGACAACTACATGGGTGTGACTCGCACCGCGTCATGTCATTCCTCTACGGCGGCGTTGTGACTGTCACACCTGTCACGTAACGGCGTTGCATGACCGACAACTACCGAGCCGCCAAGGCGGACGCACGCGCAGAGAAAGCCCGAGCCAAGGCAATGCGTCCGTGGTTCAAAAAGAAGCGCTTCATCATTCCGCTGGCACTCGTGGCGCTCGGCATCATCGCAAGCGTGGGGAGTTCCGGGGGCGGAACGAAGGATGCCAACGCGAACGACAACGCCAGCGCGACTACCGCAGCGAACGACGC
>DASZWD010000068.1 GCA_035546775.1 Acidimicrobiales bacterium | reverse complement strand
GCCTGCTTTGGGTGGGGCATGCAGTACTCGTCGTATTCGGCGATGACGATCGGACCAGCGTTGTCGCCGCACGCCGGGCAGTCGGGGTCGCGGCGGATCTTGAAGTTGCGGAACGACTCTTCGAGCGCGTCGTAGGCCATGAGGCGGCCGACGAGCGGATCTCCGAGACCGAGCAGCAGCTTGATCGCCTCCATCGCCTGGAGCGAACCGATGATGCCGGGCAGCACACCCAGGACGCCGGCCTCCGCACACGAAGGCGCCTGGTCGGCGGGCGGCGGCTCGGGCAGCATGCAGCGGTAGCACGGACCCTCGTAGGGCTTGAAGACCGACACCTGCCCCTCGAAGCGGAAGATGGCGCCGTAGACGACGGGGATCTTCTTCAGCAGCGAGGCGTCGTTGACGAGGTAGCGCGTCGGGAAGTTGTCGGTGCCGTCGACGATCACGTCGTAGCCGTCGATGATGTCGAGAACGTTGTCGGCGCCGAGACGGGTGTCGTAGGTGACGACGTTGACGTCGGGGTTGAGCAACTGGAGCGTCTTCTTGGCGGAGTCGACCTTGCGGTCGCCGAGGCGGTCCATGTTGTGCAGGATCTGGCGCTGGAGGTTCGACGCGTCGACCACATCCATGTCGATGACGCCGAGCGTGCCGACACCGGCGGCGCCGAGGTACAGCGCCGCGGGCGAACCGAGGCCGCCGGCGCCGAGCAGCAACACCTTCTTGTCGAGGAGCTTGAGCTGGCCGGCCTCGCCGACTTCGGGCAGCAGCAGGTGGCGTTGGTACCGGTTGCGCTGCTCGCCTGACAGGGCCTGCGGGACGCGCCAGTCGCGGCCCTCGTCCTTCCACTTGTTGAAGCCGCCCTTGAGCGAGACCACGTTCGTGTAGCCGAGCTCGCCGAGGGTGACGGCGGCGAAGACCGACCGCACGCCCGAGGCGCACCCGATGATGATCTCGGTGTCGCGGTCGGGCACCTGGCCCTCGATGTTGGTGATGACGCGGCCACCGGGAATGTGCAGTGAGCCCTCGATGGCGCCCTGCTCGTATTCGTCGGGTTCGCGCACGTCGAGATAGAGCGCGCCGTGCTTCAACCGCTCCTCTGCGGTAGCCCCGTCAACTTCTTTGATCTTTGCCTTCGCGGCGGCCAAAAGGTCTCGTGCTGTCGCCATAGAACCGTAAACCCTACCTGTTTGGTCAACATTCCCCAGCTTCCACTTCCTTGGCACCGATATCTGACGGTGCGTCAGAATACGGCCGGTGCCCGAACAGCCGAACAGCACGCCGCCGCAGGTCGCCACCCGCGACCTCGACGATCTCCAGCCGCGCCTCGAGCGCTGGCTGGCCACCAAGGTGGCGGCGCCGCGCATCACCGAGCTGGCGCGGCCGGAGAGCAACGGCATGTCGAGCGAGACGGTGCTCTTCGATGCCGAGTGGGCCGGCGAGTCGCACTCGCTCGTCGCCCGGCTCGCCCCTGACCCGGAGAACCTGCCCGTCTTCCCCACCTACGACCTCGACCGCCAGTTCCACGTCATGCGGGTCGTGGGCGAGCTCGGCGCCGCGCCGGTCCCGCCGGTGTTGTGGTCCGAGCGCGACCCGTCGCCCGTCGGCACGCCGTTCATCGTGATGGGGCGCGTCGAGGGCGTGGTGCCGCCCGACGTGCTCCCGTACAACTTCGGCGACAGCTGGCTCTTCGACGCCACCGCCGAACAACAGCAGCACTTGGAGGACGCGTCGGTGGCGGTGCTCGCGTCGCTGCACGCCATCGACGCCCGCCGCCACTTCGGCTTCATGCCCTGGCCGGCGGGCTCCGCGCTGCGGGCCCACGTCGACGCTACGTGGGACTACTACCAGTGGACGATCGCCGGCGGCCCGCCGTCGCCGCTGATCGAAGACTGCTTCGACTGGCTCGACAAGCACTGGCCGGCCGAGGAGGGCCCGACGGTGTTGTCGTGGGGCGACGCCCGCATCGGCAACATGCTCTACCGCGACTTCGAACCCGCCGCCGTCCTCGACTGGGAGATGGCCGGCTTCGGCCCGCCCGAGATCGACCTCGCCTGGTTCCTCTTCCTGCACCGCTTCTTCGAGGACATCGCGACGGGCTACGGCATGCCGGGCATGCCGCACTTCCTGCAGCGCGACCGCGTGTGCGCCACCTACGAGCGCCTCAGCGGTTACGCACCGTGCGACATGGACTTCTACGAGATGTACTCGGCGCTGCGGCAGGGCATCGTGATGGCCCGCGTGCAGCGCCGCGCTATCCACTTCGGTGAAGCGGAAGCGCCCGCCGATATCGACGACTTGATCATGCACCGCTCAACCCTGGAGGCACTTCGTGACGGATCTACATAGGGGCGTATCGCTGGCCAATCTGCTGATCGCCGCGCTCGACGCCAACCTCGACAAGCCCGCCGTGCACATCGGCGACGAGGTCCTGACCGGCGCGCAGATGCGCGACGAGATCAGCAAGTACGCGCAGGCGCTCGCCGGCCTCGGCATCGGCAAGGGGTCGCCGGTATCGGTGCTGTCCGCCAACCGCCCCGAGGTCATCTTCAACATGGGCGCGACGATGGTGAGCGGGTGCCGCACCACGCCGCTGCATCCACTCGGCTCGCTCGACGACCACGCCTACGTGCTGGAGGACGCGGGCATCGAGACGCTCGTCTACGACCCGACGGTGTTCGGCACCCGCGCCGCCGAACTGCGCGACCGCGTGCCCGGCCTCAAGCACCTCCTCGCCTTCGGCGACGACGCCATCGGTGAGAACTACCTCGCACTGGCGGCGCAGTACACGCCGCAGAAGCTGGTGGCCGCGCCGGTCGAGATGACCGACACGTCGGGGCTCATCTACACCGGTGGCACGACGGGAAAGCCGAAGGGCGTGATGTCGTCGTACCGCTCGGCGGCGACGATGACCCAGATCCAGATGGCCGAGTGGGAGTGGCCCGAGGAACTGCGCTTCCTGATCATGACGCCGCTGTCGCACGCCGGGGCGGCCTTCATCATCCCGACGCTGCTGCGCGGTGGCTCGATCGTCGTCAGCGCCGGCTTCGATCCCGCCAAGCTGTTCGAGCTGATCGAGAAGTACAAGATCACCGCGACGATGCTCGTCCCCACGATGCTCTACATGCTGATGGACCATCCGGGTTTCGCGACGGCCGATCTGTCGTCGCTCCAGACCGTGTACTACGGCGCCGCCGCCGCGTCGCCGACGCGGCTCAAAGAAGCGATCGAGAAGCTGGGCCCGATCTTCTTCCAGTTCTTCGGCCAGTCCGAGTGCCCCATGACGATCAGCGTGCTGCGCAAGGGCGAGCACGACGTGAACAACCTCGAGCGCCTCGCCACGTGCGGACGGCCGGTGCCGTGGGTGCACGTCGCCCTGCTCGACGACGAGGGCAACGAGGTCCCGCAAGGAGAGCCCGGCGAGATCTGCGTGCAGGGCCCGCTCGTCATGAACGGCTACTGGAACAAGCCCGAGGAGACTGCCGCGGCCTTCGACGGCGGCTGGCTGCACACCGGCGACGTGGCGCGCCAGGACAAGGACGGCTTCCTCACAATCGTCGACCGCAAGAAGGACATGATCGTGTCGGGCGGCTTCAACGTGTTCCCCCGCGAAGTCGAAGACGTCATCTCGGCGCATCCCGCCGTGGGCGCAGTGGCCGTCATCGGCGTGCCCGACGAGCGGTGGGGCGAGGCGGTCAAGGCCGTCGTGGTGCTGCGGCCCGATCAGTCCGTCGAACCCGAAGAGTTGATGGCGCTGGTGAAGGAGAAGAAGGGCTCGGCGGCGGCGCCGAAGTCGGTCGACTTCGTCGACGCCATTCCGGTCAGCGCGCTGGGCAAGCCGGACAAGAAGGCGCTGCGGGCGCAGTACTGGGGTGACAGCGCGCGCCAGGTCAACTGACGTGGCGTCCCCGCTCGACGAGTACCCCGTCCACCAACTACCGCTCTCGCTTTCCTACGTCGGCACCAGCGATCGCAACTTCTACGACCGCTGCATCTACCAAGCCCACGACCGCAGCGGCGACGTGCTGCTCATCACCGGGATGGGCGTGTACCCGAACCTCGGCGTGATCGACGCGTTCGCCGTCGTGCGCCGCGGCGACACGCAGGTGTGCGTGCGGGCGTCGGATGCGTTGCCGGACAACCGGCTCGTGCAGTCGGTCGGACCGTTCTCGATCGAGGTCGACGACCCGCTGCGCTCGCTGCACCTGAGCTGCGCCCACACCGACCTGGCGTTCGAGCTCACGTTCTCAGCGGCGTTCGCCGCCATGGACGAGCCCCACCACGTCCACCGGATGGGACCGAAGATCCTCTTGGACGCGTCGCGGTTCTGCCAGGTCGGCGCGGTCGACGGCGAGTTGCGCGTCGGCACCGAGGAGTTCGAGCTCGGCAACTGGACGGGTACGCGCGATCGGTCGTGGGGCATCCGTCCCGTCGGCGAGGCCGAACCGCCGGGGCGCACCGCGGCGGAAGACCCGATCGCGGGGTTCTGGTGGGTGTGGACGCCGCTGCGCTTCGACGACTTCGCGCTGATGGTGATCGCGCAGGAGTCCGCCGACGGGCACCGCATCTTGAACGAGGCGGTGCGGGTGTGGGGCGACGGGCGCAGTGAGCAACTCGGCTGGCCGGAGTTCGCCATCCGCTACACACCAGGTACGCGTCACCCGACGGGCGCGACGATCGGCCTGCGGAACGCGACGCTGGAGATCGAGACGTTCACGTCGGTGCCGCTCAACGTCGGCTGTGGCTACGGCGGCGACCCGGACTGGAACCACGGTTTGTGGAAGGGCCGCGACTGGGTCGAGTCGGTGACCTACGACCTGACCGATCCGCTGGTGGCGGGCCGCATCCCCTTCGGCGTGATCGACCACGTCGCCCGCGGCACGCTCGACGGGCAGGAGGGCTGGGGCATCTTCGAGCACGGCACCTTCGGCGCCCACGCCCCGTCCGGCTTCACCGACTGGGACTCCGTCGCGCCGTAACCCCGTCCAAACTTGTGTTCGCGTTAGGTCCCGGTGAAGTTCGGGGTGCGCTTCTCGGCGAAGGCGGTGGGGCCTTCCTTGGCGTCGTTGGTGGCGAAGACGGGCCAGCCGAGTTCCAGTTCGCG
>DASZWD010000067.1 GCA_035546775.1 Acidimicrobiales bacterium | reverse complement strand
CGACGACAACGCGTCGTTCCGTCATCCCGAGTGGGAAGAGTTCCAGGGCGTCGCCCAGATCGATCCGCGCGAGGCGATGGCCAAGGCCAAGGGCCTCCAGTACGTCGGCCTCGACGGCGACGTCGGCATCATCGCCAACGGCGCCGGCCTGGCTATGTCGACGTGCGACGTCGTCAACCAGGTGGGCGGCGCGCCGGCGAACTTCCTCGACATCGGGGGCGGCGCGTCGGCCGAAGTGATGGCCGGTGCGCTCGAAGTCATCAACGCCGATGCCAACGTGAAGTCGATCTTCATCAACATCTTCGGTGGCATTACCAAGGGTGAGGACGTCGCCAACGGCATCGTGCAGGCGCTCGAGCGCGTCGACCTGAAGGCGCCGATCGTCATCCGTCTCGACGGCACCAACGCCGAGCAGGGCCGCGAAATCTTGAAGAGCTACGAGTCCGACAAGCTGATCTCCGTGCCGACCATGGTCGGTGCGGCGGAGAAGGCCGTTTCGTTGGCGAAGGGGAACTAAGGCAGTGTCGATTTTCGTCAACAAGGACACCAAGGTCATCGTCCAGGGCATCACCGGCTCGCAGGGTCGCTTCTACGCTCTGCGCAACCGGGCCTACGGCACGCAGGTCGTCGGCGGCGTGTCGCCCAAGAAGGCGGGCGAGGACGTCGAAGGGATTCCGGTCTTCGCCAGTGTGAAGGAAGCGATGGAGGCCACGGGCGCCACCGTGAGCATGATCCTCGTGCCGGCGCCCTTCGCCAAGGACGCCGTGTTAGAGGCGGCGGAGGCGGGTATCGAACTGATCATCCCGCTGACCGAAGGCATCCCCGCGCAGGACGAGGCGCTCTTCTACAACACGGTGAAGCGCAATCATCCGAAGGCCCGCATCCTCGGGCCGAACTGCCCCGGCCTCGTCACCATCGGCGAGTGCAACATCGGCTTCATCCCCGCCGAAGTCGCCCTGCCGGGTGAGGTCGGCATCGTGTCGCGCTCGGGCACGCTGACGTATCAGGCGCTCAAGGAACTCGGCGAGAAGGGCATCGGGGTGTCGACCTGCGTCGGCATCGGCGGCGACCCCGTCCCCGGCACGTCGTTCATCGACTGCCTGGCCGCGTTCGAGAAGGATCCGGCGACGAAGGCCGTCATCATGTTCGGTGAGATCGGCGGCTCGGCCGAAGAAGAGGCAGCGGAGTTCATCGCCAAGGAGATGAGCAAGCCCGTCGTCGCCTACGTCGCCGGCGTCACCGCGCCGCCGGGGCGCAAGATGGGCCACGCCGGCGCCATCATCTCGGGTTCGAAGGGCACGGCGCAGGCGAAGATGGACGCGCTGCGGGCGGCCGGTGTCCACGTGGGTCTCAACCCCACCGAGGCGGGCGACCTCATGGCAGGTGTGATCAACGCGGGCTGAGCGCGTCTGGCGCGTCGCCGCGCTGGTTGTCGTCCTCGCGACGACGGCGTGCAAGGGCGACGCGCAGCAGCACCACTTCGTCACCGCCACGACGACCTCGTCTACGACGTCTTCGTCGACGACGTCGACCACGCAGTCGCCGACGTCGCTGGTCGCTCCAGTGGCGCCCACGACCAAAGTGGTCATTACTGCCACCGGCGTCGTGGCGCCGGTCGTGTCGGTCGACACAGACGGCAGCGTCACGATCCGCACGCCGTGCGAGAACACGGCGACGGTGCGCAACGCGACGGGCGTCGGCCCGATCGACGTGCTGATCGATCCGGGTCACGGCGGCAACGAGCACGGCGCCGAAGGCCACGGCATCCCGGAAAAGACGATCAACCTCGCCGTGGCGCAACACACCGTCGAGGCGCTCAACGCCGTCGGCATTCGCGCGCTGCTGACCCGTACCGGCGACTACCGGGTCACGCTGGTCGAGCGGGCCAACATCGCCCACGCGCTCAGCCCGAAGGCGCTGGTTTCGATCCACCACAACGGCGAGCCGGACGGCCCGCACGATGGTCCGGGCACCGAGGTGTATTTCCAGCACGCGTCGGCCGACAGCCGCCGGCTCGCCGGGTTGATCTACGAGGAAGTGGTCAAGGCGCTGTCGCAGTATCAGGGCGTGCCGTGGGAGGCCGATACCGACGCCGGCGTGAAACCGCGGCTCGACGACAGCGGAGGCGACTACTACGGCATGCTGCGCCATCCTGCGCCGGTAGTGTCGGTGATCGCCGAGTTGCTCTTCCTGTCGAACCCGGCCGAGGCCGCACTGGTGGCGCGCCCCGACGTGCAGTTGGTCGAAGGCGACGCCGTCGCCGACGGCATCATCCGCTACCTGCGCACCAACGACCCGGGTTCGGGCTTCGTCGAGCCGTACAAGCGGACCGAGCCGGCGGGCGGCGGGGGCGGCCTGTCCGGCTGCACCGACCCGCCGCTGCAGTAGGCGCTATCCGGCAGCGGGAAGTGCCTCGAGGAACGCGAGCCGGGCGGTCACGTTGACGGCGTGGTCGCCGAGGCGCTCGAAGAAGCGGGCGACGAGACCGAGCTCGATCGCCTCGGGCACCGTCAGCGGCAGCGACGACAACCGCTCCGTCAGCTGCACGTGGAGGTCGTCGATCGCGTCGTCGGAGGCCCGCAGCACCTCGACGTAGCTCGCCTGCCGCGCCGCCCAGGCTCCGGCCGCGCCCCGCCACATGGTGACGGCTTCCTGGCCCATCTCGGCGATCAACGCGCGGACGTCGTCGGGCAACCGCGTTGACAGCACCCCAGTGCGCAGGGCGATGTGCTCGACCAGATCGGCGCTGCGCTCGAGCTCGGGCACGACGCGCAGGACGGAGACAAGGAAACGGATCTGCTGTGCGGTCAGCGTCCGGTCCTCGGTGAGGATGGTTTGGGCGCGGTCTTCGATCTGGAGGCGCAGCGCGTCGATGAGCGGTTCGCGGTCGAGCAGCGATGCCGCCAGTGGTCGGTCGTCGCGCACAAAGGCATCGGTCGCGATCGCGAGGCCCTCGGCCACGAAGCCGAACAGTCTGTCCACGCCGGCTTCGATGCGATCCATGTACCGACCGTACCGGTCTCGCCTGTGGACAACGAGAGGAAAGGGATGGGGATTACCCGCTCATGGCGACCACAGTCGCGTCGCGATCTCGCGCCACAGCTCGGCGAAAGCCTCGGCGGCGGCCGACCGCGGCGCGAAGGCGCCGACCGGGGCGCGCTCGACGCCCATGCGTTCCACGGCGCTGGCGTTCGGTATCGCCGCCTTCAGAAACTCGGGTCGGCGCGCCGGCAGAGTCTCGACGAGATCGCGGTGCAGCTTCTTGCGCCGGTCGACCATCGCGAAGTGGGGCAGTAGCTGCGGTGGCCTGGGTCGCTCTTGAAGGAACCGCACGAGTTGCTCGATGGTTCGGGCCGAGAGCGTCGCGGGCAGCACCGGCACGATGAGCGCATCGGTGGCCCCAAAGACGCTCTCGCTGGCGAGCGAGATGCTCGGTGGGCAGTCGATGATCGCGAGATCGAACACGGAGTCCAATGGCGCCAGCAATTCCGCCAGCCGCCGGCGCGGCTTGTCAACGTGGTCTAGGTGGAGGTCGAGGTGCCGCAGCGAAAAATCCGCCGGCACGAGGTCGACACCCGCGACATCTGTCGAGTGAATGTGTCGGTCGAGCCCGTCGGGATGGCGCACCATCGACTTTGTTCCGCCTCTGAGTCGCGGCTTCACCCGGAAGAAGTACGTGGCGGCGCCCTGCGGGTCGATGTCCCACAGCAGGACCCGCACGCCGGCGCGCGCCGCTTCATGGGCGAGGTTGACTGCCGACGTCGTCTTCCCGACGCCCCCCTTGATGCTGTACGTCGCCGCGACCTTCACGGCCGCGACTCGATCAGCTGCTCGAATTGTCGATCGACCGCCTTCGTGAACAACCGAATGTCGCGGCGGCGCACGGGTCGCGCCCCGCTGTCCGTGGCTTCGCGCAGCCGACCGGCAGCGACCAGCGTCGCGGGCTCGAACGAATCGGCGCGCAGGATGTCGTCGAGGAGTACCGCCCGCACGTGCGCGTCTTGCGCCGCGCCTAGGCGGTTCTGAAAGCCGGAAAGTTCCTTCACGAACGCCTGACGGGCAGATTGGTCGTACACGCTGCCGAAGCATTCGATCATGTAACGCAACTGCTTGGCGTCCTTGCGCGCCGTGTGGCGGCCGTTCGGTGACGCATCGCGTTCGTCGTCGCGCAGCCGGCTGCGGAGCCTGCGCAGTCGGCGGTTGACGACCGATCGCAGCGGCAAGCCGGCGCGGACGAGCTCGTCACCGCGCGTGCTGTTGAGCCATGCGTCCCACTCGCGCAACAGTCTTGCGGTGCCGGCGGAGTTGAGCTGCCGGGTCAGCGCTCGGTGCGCTGCCCCGCGTTTCTTCTCGAGCACGCGATAGACGGGGTCGAGGTCGTGGGCGTCGAGCCCGTCGACGGCTGCCAATGTCGCAGACCAGCTCAATGTGATGACGTCGAGGTCGCGCGGCGCACTCGTCGCTTGCGCCAAAGCGTGAAAACCGTCGATAAAGCGCCCGCGGTCCGTGTCGCCGATGACGCCTTTGGCGTTCGCGAGCACCGTCCGCGTGCGGCGCAGCGCCACCCGGAGGTCGTGAAGGAACTCGGAGTCGACGTCGCGCGCCGCGCCATCCCAGTTCGCCTCGATCGTCTCGAACAAACGCGCGAGCACCCGGCGATAGCCAGGCAGCGCCCGCTCGTCGGCGCCAAAGCGGACGTCGGGTCGCGTGTCGTGCGGATTCAGCTTGATCAGGTTGGCGGCGACCGCGAGGTCGAACAGATCGCCGTCATCGACGCACAGGCCGAGCGCCGTCAGACGCTTGGTCAGCTTGGCGGTCGCCGGTTCGTAGCCGAGCAGGTCGTCAAGTTCGACGGCCCAGCCCAGTGAAGCGCCGCCGGTGTCGCCCAACACGGCGCTGTCGACGAGCGTGACCCGGGCTACCGCCTTGCCGTTTCCGTTGCGTTGCGTCCCGGTGCGCGTGACTGCTCGCAGTGTGGCGATCGGGAGCAGGGCCCGGAACTCGACGACGGCGGTGAGACGGTCGCGAAACGGCCCGGGTGCGAGATCCGACGCGAACGCGGGCGGCTGCTGGGCGCTCAGATAGGCGGGCGGGTGGTCGGCTTGGAACAGCCCAGTCGTGACGGTGCGGCCCACGGCGGTCTCGAGACGCATGCCGGCGGCGGTGAGGCGGAGATCGAACGAGTCGAGCCACGTTCGCTGCACTCGGTCGCTGGCGCCGAACTCCACGCCCGCGGCGCGCAACGCTTCTTCGACCGCCGCCCTGTCGACTTGTGGGTTGCTGAAGACGCGCACGCTGGCCCCCGCTCCGGACCACCCCACGCTACCGGGCGAATCTCTTCGCCCGCCGGGGCGAGGCCGACTAAGCAACGGGCCGTGGCTAATCCGATGCCGGCAGCAGAAGTCGACATCAGTGAAGACCTCGTGCGCTGCTTGCTGGCCGAGCAGCACGCCGACTTGGCCGACCGTGAGGTGCGTTTCGAGTCCGAGGGCTGGGACTGCGCCATCTTCCGTCTGGGCGACGACCTCGCGGTGCGGTTGCCGCGCCGGGCGATCAACGCCGCGCTCATGCCCGACGAGCTGCGGTGGCTCCCGCAGCTGGCCCCGCAGCTCACGCTGGCGGTGAACACGCCCGTGCGTGCCGGCGCGCCCGGATGTGGTTACCCGTGGCCGTGGGCCGTCACGGCGTGGTTCGACGGGTCGTCGTGGGCCGATGCGCCCGTCGACGACCCGCGGCTCGCCGCGGAGACGTTGGGGGAGTTCGTGCGGTCGCTCGCGACCCCGGCGCCCGACGACGCGCCGACGAACCCCTATCGCGGCGGCCCTCTGAGCGATCGCGACCAGGCGGTGCGCGAGCGCCTGCAGCAGCTCGGCGCGTCGATCGACGCCGCGACCGTGCTCGACATCTGGAGCGACGCGCTCGGCGCGCCAAAGAACGCGCCGCGGCGTTGGCTCCACGGTGACCTGCATCCCGCCAACGTGATCGTGCGCCACGGTCGTCTCGTCGCTGTCATCGACTGGGTTGACATGTGCGGCGGCGACTGGGCCTACGACCTCGCCGCGGCGTGGATCTGCTTCGACGACCCAGCGGCGCGCGCTGCGTTCAAGCTTGCCGCCGGTGTGCAGGACGATGCGGCCTGGCGCCGCGCCCGTGGTTGTGCGCTGAGCCACGGCATCGCGTGCCTGGCGAACTCCGCCGACAACCCCCGCATGCGCGCGGTGGGCGAGGCCACGCTCGCCGCGGTGCTCGCCGACGCGTAGATGCGTCGATGCGAAGACGCGACGAACGGGACGCCATGACGGCGTCCCGTTCGTGCGCGTTAGGGGAGGCTTAGGCCTCGACGACGGCAGGTGCCCGACGGGCCCGCGGCTTGCGCTCGGCTGGCGCAAACGCTTCGGTCGCCGGGGTCATCACGCCGTGCACGAGACCGGCGAGTGCCAGCAGCGCCAGCACGCCGGCGCCGAGGAAGGCGACGGTGCCGGCCTGACCGGCCTTGGCGCCCATCTCGCTGAAGCCGTACGACGTCAGCAGCAGGCCGCGCAGCGTCTCGCCGTGGAACAGCGTTTCGCGCTGGGCGGTGATCGTTGCCAGCTGCTTCTGGAGGTCCGGCAGAGCTGGATCGTTAGCCTTGGTGGCGGCGATCTGCGCCTGCAGGGCGAACAGGGGGCCGCCGAGGTCGGCGTAGGTCTTGCCCTTGGCGACCGACTGCACGTGCAGCCCGATGTAGTGGTTGGCGTAGCACTCGGCCTGCTTGCCGGTGGTCAGCGCCTTACCGGCGTTGGCGACGATGCAGGGCGACTGTGCCTCTTCGGCGGTCAGCTTGTCCTTGGCGGTGAACACGACGTGCTGTTCGGACAGCTGCGTCTTCACGTACGACTTGGCGAAGCTGGCGTTGTTGAGCATGACGACGCCGAGCACGGCGAGCATGGTGGCGATGACGAGACCGCCGATTCCGGTGATGATGTCGAGGGTTCGACGCTTCATGGTTTTTGTTGACTCCTAATTGAGGTTTTGTTGGTCGCCACCTTGCGGGAGCCACGCACGGCCGGGGCAGGGCCTCAGGGCGGACAATTGAGGGCCGAAAGACCCATCGGCGTCCGGTAGTTTCGGGTAGGTGCGGGTTGGAGTCTTGGTGTCGCGTGCTGGGAGCATGCTCGACGCCATCCTTGAGGCTGGGATCACGCCGGCGGTCGTGATCGCCGACCGCCCGTGCGTCGCCTTGGACAACGCCGCGGCGGCCGGGCTGCCCACCGAACTCGTCGAGCGCACGAGCTTCAAGGCCGACTTCGACCGCGCGGCGTACACGAGCCAGCTCGTCGACGCCCTCAAGCGCCACGAAGTGGACCTCGTCGTGTTCGCCGGGTTCGGCACCGTCACCTCGCAAGAGCTGTACGACGCGTACGCCGACCGCGTGCTCAACACCCACCCGGCGCTGCTGCCGGCGTTCAAGGGCTGGCACGCCGTGCGCGACGCCCTCACCGCCGGCGTCGCCGAGACGGGCTGCACCGTCCACATCGCCACGCTCGAAGTCGACAGCGGGCCGATCCTGGCCCAGGAGGCGGTGCCGATCCTCCCCGGCGACACTGAGGAAACGCTGCACGCCCGCATCAAAGACGTCGAACGCCATCTCTACCCGGCCACCATCAAGGCCGTCATCGAAGGGAAGCTGCCGTGAGGGCACTGCTGTCTGTTTGGGACAAGACGGGACTCATCCCCCTGGCGCGCGGCCTCGAGTCGCTCGGCTGGGAGTTGATCGCCAGCGGCGGCACGTCGCGGGCGCTGGCCGACGAGGGCATCGCCTACACCGACGTCGCCACCGTCACCGGCTCACCCGAGATGCTCGGTGGCCGGGTCAAGACGTTGCACCCGAAGGTGCACGGCGGCATCCTTGCCGACCGCTCCAAGCCCGAGCACCTCGCCGACCTCGAAGCCAACGGCATCACGGCCATCGACCTCGTCGTGTGCAACCTGTATCCGTTCCGCTCCGATCCCTCCGTCGAGATGATCGACATCGGCGGGCCGACGATGGTGCGCGCCGCGGCCAAGAACCACGCTCACGTCGGCATCGTCGTGAACCCCGCCGACTACGGCGAGGTGCTCGACGAGCTGCGCAAGGAAGGCGCGTTGAGCGACGCCACCAAGCGGCGTCTCGCCCGCGCCGCGTTCGCCCACACCGCGGCCTACGACGCCGCCATCGTCGGTTGGCTCGACGGCGACGAAGTACTGCCGCCCACGATTCACCTCGCGCTCGAACGCGTGCAGGAACTGCGCTACGGCGAGAACCCGCATCAGGACGGCGCGCGTTACCGCAACATCGGCGGCACGTCGCTGTGGGACACCGCGGTGCAGCACGGGGGCATGGCGCTGTCGTACCTGAACCTCTACGACGCCGAAGCGGCGTGGCAGACGGCGTACGACCTCGGTGATGGGCCGGTGGCCGTGGTCGTCAAGCACGCCAACCCGTGTGGCGTCGGTGTTGCCGACACGCTGGCCCAGGCGTACCAACTCGCCTTCGACTGTGACCCGCGCAGCGCGTTCGGCGGGATCGTCGCCGTCAACCGCGTGATCGACGCCGCCACCGTCGAGGAGATGGTCGCCGCCGCCCAGGCCGACGTGGTGATTGCGCCCGGCTACGAGGACGGCGTGATCGAAGCGCTGGCCAAGAAGCGCAAGAACACGCGCGTGCTCACGGCGACGCCGCCCACGCCGTTCACTCGTGACTACCGTCAGATCGACGGCGGGTTCCTGGTGCAGGAGGCTCATCAGTTCAAGTCGCCCGTGTCGGAGTGGCGCGTCGTCACCCAACGCCAGCCGACAGCCGAGGAAATGCGCGACGCCGAGTTGGCGTGGCGGGTGTGCGGGCACGTGAAGTCGAACGCCATCGTGCTGGTCAAGGGTGGCCAGGCCGTCGGCATCGGCGCCGGCCAGCAGAACAGGGTCGAGTCCGGGATGATCGCCGCCTCGAAGGCGGCGGGTCGCGCCAAGGGCGGCGCCTGCGCGTCCGACGCGTTCTATCCGTTCCCCGACGGCGTCGAGGCGGCGGCCGACGCCGGCGTCGCCGTGGTCATCCAGCCCGGAGGCTCGATGCGCGACGACGAGGTCATCGCCAAGGCCGACGAACTCGGCCTCGCCATGCTTTTCACCGGCGAACGCCACTTCCTGCACTAACACGCCAATCGGTACCCGGTTTGTGCCCCTCCGGGGCACAAACCGCGTACCGATTCGGGCGGTAGCCTCGCCGCATGCCAGCTGTCGTTTTGCCGGGCGCTCCAGTCGCGGAGGCCGTGTTCGCCGATCTCAAGCCGCGAATCGACGCGCTGATCGAGGCGGGGCACACACCGGGGCTCGCCACGATCCTCGTCGGCGACGATCCGGCGTCGGCCGGCTACATCCGCATGAAGATGGAGAAGGCGGCCGAGCTCGGCATGACCTCTCCGCATCTCCACCTGCCCGCCGACGCCACGCAGGACGAACTCGTCACCGGCATCAAGCTGTTCAGCGACGATCCGGCCGTCGACGGCATGCTGATCCAGCACCCGATCCCGAAGCACCTCGACTACGAAGCCGCGCTGTCCGAGGTCGACCCCCGCAAGGACGTCGACGGCGCCCACCCGGTGAACATGGGGCGCCTGGCGTTGTCGATGCCCGGGCCGTTGCCGTGCACCCCGGCGGGCATCGAGGCGCTCCTGGCGCACTACCAAATCCCAGTGGCGGGACGCCACGTCGTCATCGTCGGGCGCGGGTTCACGCTTGGTCGGCCGTTGTCCTTGTTGATGTCAGCGAAGCGGCCCCACACCAACGCGGCGGTCACGACGGTCCACACCGGCGTGCCGAACATGTACGACTACACCAAGCAGGCTGACATCCTCATCGCGGCCGCCGGTGTCCCCGGGATCATCCAGCCCGAGCACGTGAAGCCGGGCGCCGTCGTCATCGGCGCTGGGGTGAGCTACGAAGGCCGCAGGCTCATCCCCGACGTGGCTGAGGAGTGCGAGGACGTTGCCGGTTGGATCACGCCCCGCGTCGGCGGCGTCGGCCCCACGACGATAGCCATGCTGTTCCGCAACTGCGTCGAGGCCGCAGAACGCGCCGTCGGGTGGCGCGCGTGATCGGCGTGCGCGTCGTCGATCTGCTGGCGCAGGGTCCGACCAAGTCCTTCGAGTTCTTCCCGCCCAAGACCGACGCCGAGCAGGCGACGCTCGAGGCGGCGCTGGCCGAACTCGAACCGCTCCAGCCGTCGTTCGTGTCGGTCACCTATCGCGGCGGGCGTTCGTCGCGTGAACGCACGACGAACCTCGTCGCCAAGCTGGCGCGCGACACCTCGCTCACGCCGATGGCGCACCTCATCTGCGTGGCGCATACGCGCGCCGAGCTCGTCGACATCCTCAACGACTTCAAAGCGGCCGGGGTGGTGAACCTGCTCGCCCTCGGCGGCGACCCGCCCACCGACGAAGGCGCCGAGCCCGGCGAACTGCAGTACGCCGAGCAACTGGTCGACCTGGCGCGCGAGATCGGCGGGTTCTCGATCGGCGTAGCCGCGCATCCCGAAGTGCACCCGCGATCGCCGTCGCGTGCCGCGGACCGCGAGCAGCTGGCGGCCAAGCTGCAAAAGGCCGACTTCGCCATCACGCAGTTGTTCTTCCGCGCGGAGGATTACGCGGTCATGGTCGACGAGCTGCGCGCCCTCGGCGTCACGAAGCCGATCATCGCCGGCGTCATGCCGATCACCAACCTCAACAACATCAAGCGCATGGCGGAGTTGTCGGGCGCGGCGGTCCCCCAGGAAGTCGTCGATCGCGTGCGGGCGGTCGGGGAGGACGCCGACGCAGTGCGCGCCGTGGGCGTCGAGATCGCCACGGAGTTCTGTCGTGATCTGCTGGCGCTGGGCGCTGCCGGCCTGCAGTTCTACACACTGAACAAGTCGTCGGCGACGCGCGAGATCTACAAGAACCTCGGCTTCTAGACGACGGCGACTCGTCGCCGATCAGGGGACGAACTGCTCCTCGACGGTCACGACCTTGCCGGCTTTGAGCGTGATCCAGAACATCGTGTTGACGGCCTGGTCGTGGTGGGTCCCGCTCCAGAAGCCGGCGAAGTCGTCGAAGGTGACCTGCTTGCCCTGATCAGGGCTGGTGGCGGTGGTCCCGTCCTGCCCCAGGCTCTGCACGCGGAACACGGCGTCGGTGGCCAGCGACAGGTGGCGCACGAGCTTGTTCTGGTTGCGCACGTAGTAGTCGTCATCGGGCGTGCCCGACGTGTCGCCGGTGTCCTGGCGGTAGGCGTCGATCGCGGCCTGGCCGGTCAGGAACTGCACGACGTCGACGTCGATGGTGTGGTCGGCGTCGACCGTCTTGATGAGGCCGATGTGGCGCCCGTTGGCGTAGTCGCCCGCATCGGCGTAGGCGGTCGGCTCGGTGACGCTCGTCGTGGCCACACTTGATGTGGTCGGGTGGCCGGTGGTCGTAGTCGTGCCACCGGCGCTCGACTTCGACTTGCCGCCGCACGCCCCGAACAACAGGGCCACGGCCACGATCACCACCGCGCCCCGTCGCATACGGGCCAAAGCGTATTCCTCGGTAGGTTAAGACCGTGCCTGAATCGACGATCATCTACACGCTCACCGACGAGGCGCCGCTCCTCGCCACCTATTCGTTCCTGCCGATCATCGAGGCGTACGCCCGCACGGCGGGGGTGGTAGTGGATTCGCGCGACATCTCCGTCGCCGGGCGCATCCTGGCGTCGTTCCCTGATCGTCTGGCGCCCGACCAGCGCGTGGGCGACGCCCTCGCCGAGCTCGGCCAGCTGGCGACGACGCCCGAAGCCAACATCATCAAGCTGCCGAACATCTCGGCGTCGATCCCGCAGCTGAAGGAAGCGATCGCCGAGTTGCGGGCCAAGGGGTACGCCGTGCCGGACTATCCCGACGACCCGCAGACCGACGAGGAGCGCGACGTGCGCGCCCGCTACGACAAGGTCAAGGGCAGCGCTGTCAACCCGGTGCTGCGCGAGGGCAACTCCGACCGACGCGCGCCGGCGTCGGTCAAGGCCTACGCCCGCACCCACCCCCACTCGATGGGGGCGTGGTCGGCGGACTCGAAGACCAACGTGGCCCACATGACGGCGGACGACTTCCGTTCCAACGAGCAGTCCGTCGTCATCGAGAAGGCCACGGCGGTGCGCATCGAACTCGTCGGCGCGGATGGCACCACGACAGCGCTGCGCGCTCCGGTGCCCGTGCTCGACGGTGAAGTGATCGACGCCACGTTCCTGAACGTCGCCGCGCTGCGCACCTTCCTCGACGCGCAGATCGCCCGCGCCGAGGCCGAAGGCGTGCTGTTCTCTGTGCATCTCAAGGCCACGATGATGAAGGTGTCGGACCCGATCATCTTCGGCCACGTGGTGCGGGCGTTCTTCCCCGCGCTGTTCGACCAGTACGGCGCCGACCTCGCGGCGGCGGGCATCTCGCCCAACGACGGCCTCGGCACCCTGCTCGAGAAGGCCGGCGGCTTGGCGAGCGGTGACGCCGTCAAAGCGGCGGTGACGCAGCGCCTCGGCGAGGGCCCGGCGCTCGCCATGGTCGACTCGGATCGCGGCATCACCAACCTGCACGTGCCTTCCGACGTCATCGTCGACGCGTCGATGCCGGCGATGATCCGTACGTCGGGCCACATGTGGGGCCCCGACGGCCAGGAGCACGACACGCTCGCCGTCATTCCCGACTCCAGCTACGCCGGCATCTACCAGGCCGTCATCGACGACTGCCGCGCCCACGGCGCCTTCGATCCGGCGACCATGGGCTCGGTCCCCAACGTCGGTCTGATGGCGCAGGCGGCGGAGGAGTACGGCAGCCACGACAAGACCTTCGAGGTCCCGGCCGACGGCACCGTGCGCGTCGTCGACGACGCAACCGGCGACGTGCTGATGGAGCACGTCGTGGCGAAGGGTGACATCTGGCGCATGTGCCAGACCAAGGACGTGCCGATCCGCGACTGGGTGAAGCTCGCCGTCACGCGCGCCCGCGCCACCGGAGCGCCCGCGGTCTTCTGGCTCGACGCCACGCGTCCCCACGACGCCAACCTCATCGCCAAGGCGCAGCGCTATCTCCAGGACCACGACACCAACGGCTTGCAGTTCGAGTTCAAGGCGCCGGTCGACGCCTGCGCGTTCTCACTCGAGCGCATCCGCCGCGGTGAGGACACGATCAGCGTCACCGGCAACGTGCTGCGCGACTACTTGACCGATCTGTTCCCGATCCTCGAGCTCGGTACCTCGGCGAAGATGCTCTCGATCGTCCCGCTGATCAACGGCGGTGGGCTGTTCGAAACGGGCGCCGGCGGCTCGGCGCCCAAGCACGTGCAGCAGCTCGTGAAGGAGAACTACCTGCGCTGGGACAGCCTCGGTGAGTTCTTCGCGCTGGCCGCCAGCTTCGAGCACCTCGCCAATGTGACGGCCAACAAGCGGGCGCAGGTCCTCGCCGACACGCTCGACCTGGCCACGGGCACGTTCCTCAACGAGAACAAGTCACCGGGGCGCAAGCTCGGCACGATCGACAACCGCGGCAGCCACTTCTACCTGGCGCTGTTCTGGGCCGAAGAGCTGGCCAAGCAGTCGGCCGACGCCGAACTCGCCGCCGCCTTCGGTCCGCTGGCCCAGCGCCTGCGCGCCGAGGAAGCCACGATCGCCGGCGAGCTGCTCGCCGTCCAAGGCCACCCCGTCGACCTCGGCGGCTACTACAAGCCCGACCCCGACAAGACGACGGCGGTCATGCGCCCGTCGCCCACCTTCAACGCCGCGCTCGCCACGCTCGGCTGACGCTTCTGGTGTCTCCAGGAAAGAAAGACCCTGCCGTGGAGACACCAGAAGCGTTCAGGGCTGCGATTCGGCGGCGGCCTTGAGGCGCTCGAGGGTCTTTTGCATGCCTTTGATCAGGGCACCGCGGCGCTGGGCGATCGTGTAGACGATGTCGAGGCGTGACTCGACGCGGAACGACTCGGTGACCGACGTGCCCCCGTCGGACTCGGTGAAGCTGTAGGTCCAGATCGTGCCGCCGGCGTCGAAGGCGAAGAGACGGTTGCTCTCGCACGCCGTGATGACGGGCGTGGTGGACCACTTGTAGAACCACACCTTGTTGGTGCCGCGGAACTTGGCGCCGACCGCCGGGCCCGTGGCGCCGTCGACCCACTCGGCGGCAGTCGTTTCGGGACTCCACTCGCCCATGCGGGTCACGTCGGTGACGAGCGCCCACACGACCTCCGGCGCCGCATTGATGTGGATCGTGGCTTGGCCCTCCATAGGGCTCCGAAAGTACTGTCGCCACCGATGAGCACGAAATCTCCGATCACCGTCACCGTCACCGGCGCCGCCGGCAACATCGGCTACGCCATCGTCTACCGGATCGCCTCCGGGCAACTGTTCGGGCCGGACCAGCCGGTGCGCCTACGGCTGCTCGAGATCGAGCCGGCGATGAAGAGCCTCGACGGCGTCGTGATGGAGCTCGAGGACTGCGCTTTCCCGCTGCTGGCCGGCGTCGACACGCTGACCAGCGACGACAAGGCCGCCTTCGACGGGACCAACTGGGCGCTGCTCGTGGGCTCGGTGCCGCGTAAGGCCGGCATGGAACGAGGCGACCTGCTCAACATCAACGGTGGCATCTTCAAGCCTGCCGGCCAGGCCATCAACGACACCGCCGCCGATGACGTGCGCATCCTCGTGGTCGGCAACCCCGCCAACACCAACTGCCTGATCGCCCGCGAGAACGCTCCGGACGTGCCGAGCGACCGCTGGTTCGCCATGACCCGTCTCGACGCCAACCGCGCCAAGACCCAGCTGGCGCAGAAGGCCGGTGTGCCGGTGGCCGACGTGAAGAACGTCGCCATCTGGGGCAACCACTCGGCCACGCAGTACCCCGACGCCTACAACGCCACCATCGGCGGCAAGAGCGCCTACGACGTCATCGCCGACCACGACTGGCTCCAGTCCGGCTTCATCGAGACCGTGCAGAAGCGCGGCGCGGCCGTGATCGAGGCGCGTGGCCTCAGCTCGGCCGCCAGCGCGGCGAACGCGGCGATCGACTCGGTCACGAGCGTCGTCAATGCGACGGCCGCCGGCGACTGCGCCTCGCTCGCGGTGTGCTCCAAGGGCGAGTACGGCGTGCCCGAGGGCCTCCAGTTCGGCTTCCCGATCACGGCCGACGGCAACGGCGGCTGGTCGGTGACGGAGGGCTTCGACCTCAACGACTTCGCCAAGGCCAAGATCGCCGTCACCACGGACGAGCTGATCAGCGAGCGCGACGAGGTGCGTGCGCTCGGGTTGATTCCCTAGTTCGACGGCCTGATCACCATCCGGTCGCGGCGCAGCAGCCGCCCCGTCGGCCACAACACGACCACCGCCCAGAAGGCGCTGGCGACGAGTACGAGGGCCCAGTCGCCGGCCGACGCGGTGTGTCGTACCGCTTCGCTCAAGATCGTCTGCTGGCCGACCACCGGGATGAACAGCGCCCACGACGCGACCGCACCCTTCACGACGAAGGTGAGGGTCAGTGCGATCAACATCGGAGCGATGCTCGCCAACGCGGAGATCGCGCCCGCCTCGCCCGGCGTGCGGGCGCTGGTGCCGGCGAGCACGCCGAGGGCGCCGAAGAACGGCAGCATGCACAGGCTGCCGGCCACGAGGCTGGCGAAGGTGGCGGCGGGCAACGACGGGCGGATGCCGGCGATCGACACGTGCGTCGTGGCGATGACCGCGAGCGGGGCGAGCAGTGCGCCGAGGGCGACGAGTCCGGCGCCGGCCGCGAAAATGGCCTTGCCGACGGCGATTTCGCCGCGCCGTAGCGGCAGCACCAGCAGCGGTTCGAGACCGCGCTTGGAACTCGTGCTGGCGAACTGTCCCGCGGCGATGCCGACGACCCCGAGCAACTGGACGACGAAGTAGAACGGCAGCAGCCGGCTGAAGTTGAGTTGCTGGCCGTGCGGGATCTTGTCGATCGCCTGACGGGTCGTGCGGATGCCGCCGTCGGCCACCCCGGCACGTTCGGCAAGTGACCGGCCCAGCGCCGCCTGCACCGCGCCGTACGCGTTGCGCGACTTGTCGCGCGTGTTGGCGACGAAGAACCGCACATCGCCGTCGGTGCCGACGGCGACGCCGAGGTCGCAGCGCGCCGCCTGCGTGTCGGCGCGGGCGTGCGGTGACAATCGTGCCCGGATGTGGTGCTGGCGCAGGTCGGCGACGAACGACGCGGCCGGCGCGGCCGGCCCCTCGACCGCGACAATCGGGGCCCGCTGCGCGGCGTTCGACTGGTTGTTGGCGAGGATGCCCGGAAGCACGACCACCGCGGCGAGGAAGAAGAGCGGTTGCAGGATCACGCCGAGCGCAATGCGCTGGCGGAAGTACTCGCGCAAGTCGAAGCGCCCGACCTGCCACGCCCGCTCGCAGAACCTACGCACGCGTCACCACCCGTTCGGAGTCGAGGTAGCGCCGGGCGTAGCCGAAGCACACCAGGCCGCCGACGGCGGCCACGACGACGGTCTCGGCCGTTTCGCCGACGGTGGCGGTGCCGACGATCGCATGGCGCAGCAGCACCATCGCGCCGGTGACCGGCAGGGCGCGCAGCAGCGGCGTGTGCGCCACCGTTCCCGACAACTCCATGAGCAGGCCGATGGCGGTCACGACGAAGAGGGCGGCGGTCGATCGGACGCGCGCCGCGTTCAAGGATTGCCCGCTGACGCCGAGCGCCAAGCCGAGGGTCGCGAAGAACCAGGCCGTGGCGGCGATCACCACGGCGAGGATCCCAGCGGTGGCGGCGACGCCGTTGGTCCCGTGGTGGTGGGCGACGGCGAGCACCAGCAGCGTGAAGGGGAACAGCAACGCCGAGGCACTGATCATGCCCACTACTACCGACGACAGCGCCAGGCCCGCGAGCAGGTCGGTGCGCCGGATTGGTCGCACGAGCAACCCGTCGAGCGTGCGCAACGACCGGCCCGAGAGGAACCGCAACGCCGAGAGCTGGATGATGGCGCCGAGGGCCGTGATGAACAGCAACGGCGCGCTGCGCGAGATGAGCCCGCGGCTGTCGTCGAGGCTCACGGCGCGCACCAACTCTGCGTGCTGGCGCGGCGCGGTGACGCCGGAGCGTTGGGCTTGCAGCGCCGCCAGCGCGCTCTCGGCGATGCCGAGCGTCATCGTCGCCTTGGTCCGCGACGACGACGTCAGTTCGTGCAGCGTGAACGGGCGGCCGGAGCGCAGATCGGCGGCGGGGTCACCGCCGAACAGCAGCGCGGCGTCCGCCTCGTCGAAGGCCACCGTGGCGGTGGGATCGGCGGCCACGACGACGCGCAGCCGGCGGGCCAGCGCTCGGCGCGCCGCCGGCGGGGCGTTCTGTGACACGGCGATCGTCGAGTGGAGGTTGGCGTCGCTGCTCTCGCCCCGGCTCATGAAGACGAGGGGCAGAAAGGCGAACGCGCCCCAGAGCACGAGCGGGGCGAAGACGAGGGTCAGGACCACCGAGCGTTGCCGCAGATTGTCGAGCACGTCTTCGCGTGCGACCCCCAGGACGGAAGCTGGGCGCATTCAGACGACGGATTCGCCGGCGAGCGTCTCCGCCCGCAGCAGACCCAGGAACGCGTCGCGGAAGTCGGCCTGACCGCGCGACGCGGCGATCTCTTCCTTTGTCCCCTCGGCGACGACCTTGCCCTGCGCGATGCCGACCACCCGCTCGCACACCTCGTCGGCTTCGTCGAGGGCGTGGGTCGACAGCAGCACCGTCTTGGTGCCGCGCACGTCGGGCGACATGAGCAGGTCGCGCATGTTGGCCGTGGCCACGACGTCGAGGTTGGCGGTGGGTTCGTCGAGCAGGAGGATCGGAGGGTCGTGCACCAACGCCCGCGCCAGCGCGATCTTCTGGCGGTTGCCCTTCGACAGCTTGCCGGCGCGCTGGTCGAGGTTGTCGCCGAGGGCGAGCAGTTCGGCGACCTCGTCGATGCGGGCGGCGACGCGTGCGGGAGACAGCCCATACGCCCTCCCGCTGAACGCGAGGTGCTCGCGACCCGTCAGCCGGTCGAGCAGCCCCGGCTCTTCGGTGACGAGGCCGATGACCTGGCGCACGTCGTCGGCCTGTTTGACGACGTCGAAGCCGCCGACGCGGACCGTACCGGCCGTCGGGCGCAGGAGCGTCGACAGCACCCGCATCGTGGTGGTCTTGCCCGCGCCGTTGGGCCCGAGGAAGCCGGTCACGACGCCCGCTGGGGCGCGGAAGGTGATCCCGTCGAGCACTTTGGTGTCTCCGAGCTCGCGCACGAGCCCGTCGACCTCGATCATCTCGGTTCGCCCGCCCCAGCGACAGTGATCAGACTTCGAGCGTCACCTTGAAGTTGACGCCGAGGCGCTGGAGGTAGGCAAGCTTCTTTTCGATTGCGGCTTGCCACTGTGCGAGAGCCACTTCGTAGGGATTGCGATCCCCGTCCTCATGGGCGTGCTCGAGTTCGTCGAAAGCTGCATCTTCCGCGTCGAGCAGGCCTCGGTACTTCTCCAGGAAGTGGTCGTCGATCACCTCGGACAGCGTCACGGGCGTCTCCTTTGGCTCAGCCGTTGATGATTTGGACTGTACCCAACGTTTTCCATGTTGTCACCGGGACGTTTCTCTCAATTTCTTGTGACCGATGCCCTATTCATCTGGTGTGACCAGGAATACTGTCGCTTCTACGGGGGCGAACGGTCCTCGGCAGCAACACACAAAGGAGGTACCCGGTTGAACTCGAAGAACGGCAAACCCGTACGCGAAGTGCTGGTTGGATCGTTGCTCGTGCTCGCCGGTGCGGCTGCATGGATTCTGCTGTCAGCGGGGCAGGCGGGCGCATTGACGAATGTCGACCAGGACTCGACGAATACCAACATCGGTATCGCTGCGTCCAACACGGGCGGGAACGTCGCGGTCGGTAACGGCTCGACCAACAACGCCACGAGCAACCAGAACGCCACAGCGACGGGCAATGGCAGCGGCGACAAGATCGCCGTGAACGACGCCACCACGTCGAACCACTCCAATGGTTCCGCGACCGTCGCCACGGGCAACGCCAACTCGAATGGCAACACGGCGAACAACAACACGGTGCAGGCGGCCAACACTGGCAACAGCTCCGGTCTGGTGAACGCCGATCAGAACTCCAACAACACCAACATCGGTATTGCCGTCTCGAACACCGGGGGCAACATCGGGGTGGGTAACGCGTCGCAGAACACTGCGAACAGCAATCAGAACGCCACGGCGTCGGGCAACGGTACGGGCGACAAGATCGCCAGTAACACCGCCAACACGTCGAATGTCTCTGACGGCTCGGCGATCATCGCCACTGGAAACGCATCGGCCATCGGCAACACGGCGAACAACAACACCGTGCAGACGATCGACGCCCAGGGCGCTTCCGGACTGGTGCTTGGAGATCAGAACAGCAACAACCTGAATTTTGGTTTGGGCCTCGCCAACTCCGGCCTCAATGTCGGTGCGGGCAACGTCTCGATCAACAACGCCAACGCCCCGCAGACTGCGGCGGCAACCGGCGGTGGCAGTGGTGACAAGGTCGCGGTGAACGACTCGACCGCCACGAACTCCTCCGACGGCAACGCGGCGATCCTGACGGGCTCGGCCAGCGCCACCGGCAATCTGGCCAGCAACTCGAACACCCAAGTCCTCGACGCGGACAGCATCTCGTCGGTGCGCAGCGCTTCAGCGACGCTGCCTCTGCTGGTGCTCTCCCTGGCGATGGGCTTGCTGTTCTTGCGCAAACCGAGGCGGGCACTCGCGATGCGACGTCGCGTCTAGCTCGGACGTCTCACGGATTGGGCGGGCCCTCCGGGGCCCGCCTTTTTCGCGTCCGGCGCCCTAGGGGATGCAGTTGTCGATGCGGTTGGCGCGGGCGAAGTGGCTGATCGCCTTGAGTGGCGCCACGCCTTCGTCGTCGACCTTGTTGTATTCGGTCTCGTTCCCCGTCCGCAGGGCTGCCGCGTAATCCCGGCCCGCCTTCACGTAGTCGTCGAAGGCTCCGAACCAGGCGTTTAGCTGGTCGTTGTTGGCTGGACGGTGTGAGAGCGCCCGCAGGTGGGCGACGGCCGCCTCCAGCTTGTCCGCCACCTTGTCGACCTTGGCGGCGTTCGCCTTGGGGCTGTCGTCGATCTTCTCCTGTTCCTGGCTGGATCGCTGCTTTTCGGCCAGGGGCTTGACTTCCTGTGCGCACAGCGCGTTGGCGGCCCGCACGAAAGTGGGGTCGGTCATGGTGCGGGCCGGGCGGCGCTTGGAGACGATCCACTCGATCCCGGCGGGCAGCATGATCAGCACCATCACGATGAGGACGACCTGCCACACGCGGCGCCGGTGCCAGACACCCTTGAAAAACCATTCGATCCAGCCGCGCACCGGGCCGGTTGTAGCAGCCCGAGGGCCCCGACCTACGATTCGGAGATGCAACCGATCTCCGCGACGCCCTCGTCGCGCGTAGCTACTGTGATGATCGCGGTGGCGATCCTGCTGGCACTCGTCGGCATCGGCGGGGTCGCCTTCGGCGCCGCCGACAAACCCAGCACCAACGCGTCGACTGCCGGCTCGACCACGTCCACGAGCGAACTGTCGGGATCCGACACCACCCTGCCGGGCGCGACCGACACCACCGTCGCCGGCGCCGGCGCCGGCGCCGGCGCGACGAGCACGACCGCCGCGTCCGGCAACCACTCGACGGCCACGACCGCCGCCGGGGCGAAGCCGTCGGGTATCTGCGGTGACGCGCCGGCCACGTCCACCGACCCGACCGCCAATCAGGCCCCGGCCATCGGCCGCTACACGTTCGTCGACTGCACCGACAACTCCAAGACCGTCGACGAGGCCGTGACCGCCGGCGCCAGCAGCAACGGCGTCACCCGCCGCAACGTCACCGCCGACATGGGCGGCCAGCAGCAGACCTCTTCGATCGCCTACGGCCCCAACGGCGTGCTGATCGAGAGCCTGTCCTTCGACTCACCGCAGGGCCGTCTGACCTGCGACCTCAACCCCGACGTCTTGAACTATCCGGCGGACATCCACGTCGGTTCGCAGTGGTCGGGCTCGAGCACCTGTGACATCAAGAACAATGCCGGCGTGAAGTACGGCACGATCAAGCTCGACTCGACGGGCAAGGTGACGGGCAAGGTGGCGGCCACCGTCGGCACCACCACCGTCAACGCCTGGTCGGTCGAAGGCACGATCACGCTAACGGCCACGGTGCCGAGCTTCGGCAGCCAGACCACGCACATCAACGAGCGCGGCTATTACGACCCGGCGCACGGCATCGAGGTGTACCGCCACGCCGAGGTGCAAAACGGCAGCGGCAGCGTCACCACCGACGAGAAGCTGTCGAGCCTGACGCCCAAGGCGTCGTAACCGCGGGGTGCTCGAACTCGTCGACGAGTTCCGGCACACGCCCGGTACGCACCCACTGTGGGCCGAAGCCTGGTCGTTCGAGGCCGTCGCCCCTGATCTCTCGTGGGGCCTCTACGCCCGGCTGACGCTGACGCCGGAGCACGCGTGGTGGTGGTCGGTGATCGTGCGCCAGGACGAGCCGCTGCTGCTCGTGCGCGATCAGCACCTCGACGTACCGCGGGGCTTCGAGGTGCGCGGCGCCGGCTTGTGGGCCGACCTCACATGTCACGAGGCCATGCAGCGCTGGCAGGTGAACTTCGAGGGCTTTGCCGTCGCCCTCGACGACCCACGCGACGCCTACGGTGCCGAGCGCGGCGACCGGACCGCCGTTGAGTTCGAGTTCGAATGGGAGGCGACCGCGTCGCCGTTCGCCATCCACGATGGGTACGGGCAGCGCTGCGCCGTGACCGGCGACGCCCAGATAGTCGGCTCAGGCGGTGTCGCCGTCGACGAGCCCGTCTCCGGCTACCGCGACCACACGTGGGGCGTCGTGGACTGGTGGACGCACGAGTGGGTGCGCGTCGAAGGCGCGCCGGCGCAGGACGCCGTTATCCGTCCGGAGCTTTCCGGGGGCGTGCTCATCGAGCCCGTCGCCGGACACGGGCGGCGCCGGCTGGAGCGCGCCGCGTCGGTGATCGTCGACGCCGACGGCGTCACGCGCGTCGGGTGGGCCGAGTGGAACCGCGCTACTTGAGCGGTGGCGACAGCGGGCGCAGCAGGAATGCCCGCGTGATGTCGTCGATCTGGCCGGTGACGGGCAGGCGTGACGCTGCCTGGAACGCCCGCACCGCGGCGTCGGTCTGCGGACCCCATACGCCGGTGGCCGGGACGCCGAACCCGAGACTGCTCAGCAGCGTTTGGTAGGCACGGATCTGGTCGGATCGGTAGGTCGTGTTGTCGCCGACGGGCACCTGGAACAGCGCCGCGTCCGACACGGCCTGCCAAATCTCGTCGCTGGCATGTTCCCAACTCCAGAACGACACGCTGGTACCGCCCATGTCGGCGACGGCGCCCATGAACCGGTGGATCGTGCCGCGGTTGGGGATGCCGGGCGGACCGCCGTCGGCCGCGCCGTCATAGGCCTGACCCACCGGGATGATCGGCTTGCCATACTTCGCCAGGCCGAGCCACGTCTGCTGCACTGCGACCGCCGGATCGTTGTTGAGCCAGTAAATCATCGGCGCGATGGCGTCGAACATCTTGACCACCGACGCGTACGGATACGACGTGATGCGCGGGCTCGGACGGGGCACGACGGCGATCAGCGGGAAACCGAACCCGACCGCATCGCGCAACGCGTAGCCGTAGAAGCCGGTGGTATCGGGACTCAGGTTCACTCCCATGCTGCGGAACTCGATGTCGGCGGCGAAGCCGTCGATGCGATCACCGCTCGGCGTCGTGTAGTGCGCCGCCTGCGACGCGCGCGCCACGTCGGCACCGATGTCGTCGAGGTAGGGGAAGTCCCAACCGAACACCTTGATGCCCACGCCGTGGGCCCGCGGCAACAGCGCGTCGAGGAACGGTGCCGCGTTGAAGCCTTCCTTGGACGTGCCCGTCTTCACGTAGAGGTAGTTGATGCCGTAGCGCTGCGCTTTGGCGACGATCGCTTGCGCGTTGCCGCCCTCGGCGAACTGCGGCTGCCAGATCCACATGCCCTTGCCGACGGGGACGCCGCCGTGCAGGTTCGGTGGCGCGGGCGCCATCGGGGTGGATGCGGTCTTCGGTGCGATCGCTTCCCCCGACGTAGACGTCGTCGCGGGTTGCGCGTTGGTCGTAGTGGGTACACCTACAGCAGCGGTCTTGGCGGCGGGTGTTGCTGCGCGCGACGCCTGCGGGTGTACGACGAAAAGCCCCAGTAGCCCCAACCCCACCAACACGTTCAAACACGTGAGCAGAAACCTTCGAGCGTTACTGGAGCCGGCGGACTGCAAGCCGGCTCGAATCATTTACTGCAACTTCAACTTCGGTTGAGACTCCCTGCGAGAAGGTCGCTGTTCATTTGGGCGATGGTACCGAGCGGGATTTCCTTGGGGCATGCAGCAGAACACTCTCCAATGTTCGTGCACGACCCGAAGCCTTCCTGCTCCATCGCGTCAACCATCGCTATGACGCGAGCATTCCTTTCGGGCTGTCCTTGGGGAAGTAAAGCCAAATGCGTAATTTTTGCCGCGGTGAACAACATGGCCGATGCGTTCGGGCAGGCCGCGACGCACGCACCGCAGCCGATGCACGCGGCGGCCTCGAACGCTGCATCGGCGTCGACCTTCGGCACAGGAATCGACGCCGCTTCAGGAGCAGCGCCGGTATTCACTGAGATGTATCCACCGCTCTGAATGATGCGGTCGAACGCACCTCGATCGACGACGAGGTCTTTGATGACCGGGAAGGCGCGCGCCCGCCATGGTTCGATCCAGATCTCCTGGCCGTCGCGGAAGTGCCGCATGTGCAACTGACACGTGGTCGTGGCGCGCTCGGGGCCGTGCGCGATGCCGTTGATGACGAGACCGCACATACCGCAGATGCCTTCGCGACAATCGTGGTCGAAGGCGATGGGATCCTCGCCGTTCTTGATGAGTCCTTCGTTGACGACGTCGAGCATTTCGAGGAACGACATGTCCTCAGAGATGTCGTTGGCCTGATACGTCATCATCCGGCCTTGTGCGTCGCCATTGGGCTGACGCCAAACGTGGAGTGTCAGGTTCACTTGTAGGACCTCTGCGCGGGGTGGACGTAGTCGAAGGTGAGGTGCTCCTTGTGCAGCACCGGTGCGTTGCCGACGCCGGTGAACTCCCACCCGGCGGCATAGCTGTACTCGGCGTCGTTGCGCGCCGCTTCGCCGTCTTCCGTCTGGTACTCCTCGCGGAAGTGGCCGCCGCAACTTTCGTTGCGGTGCAGCGCGTCGATGCACATGAGCTCGGCGAGCTCGAAGAAGTCGGCGACGCGGCCGGCCTTCTCGAGCGACTGGTTCATCTCCTCGTTGGTGCCGAGGACCTTCACTGATTGCCAGAACTCGTCGCGCAACTCGGGGATGCGGTCGAGCGCCTTGCGCAGGCCTTCTTCGTTGCGACCCATGCCGCAGTAGTCCCACATGATCTTGCCGAGCTCTTTGTGGAACGAGTCGACGGTGCGGGTGCCGTTGGGCTTGAGCAGCTTTCCGATGCGGTCCTTTACGTCGGCGACCGCTTGCTGCGCCTCGGGGCACGACGCGTCGGCGGTGTTGGGCGCGGTCTGCGCCAGGTAGTCGCCGATCGTCGCCGGCAGCACGAAGTAGCCGTCGGCGAGGCCCTGCATGAGCGCCGAGGCGCCGAGGCGGTTGGCGCCGTGATCGGAGAAGTTCGCTTCGCCGCCGACGAACAGACCGGGGATGGTCGACATGAGGTTGTAGTCGACCCACAACCCACCCATCGTGTAGTGGATCGCCGGGTAGATGCGCATTGGCGTCTTGTACGGGTTCTCGTCGGTGATGCGTTCGTACATGTCGAACAAGTTGCCGTAGCGCTCGGCGACGGTCGCCTCGCCGAGGCGGTTGATCGAGTCAGCGAAGTCGAGATACACACCGAGGCCACCGGGGCCCACACCGCGGCCCTCGTCGCACACGGCCTTGGCGGCGCGTGACGCCACGTCGCGGGGCACGAGGTTGCCGAACGCGGGGTAGCGGCGCTCGAGGTAGTAGTCGCGCTCGGACTCGGGGATCTGCTCGGGCGAGCGATCGTCGCCCCGCTTGACCGGCGCCCACACGCGGCCGTCGTTGCGCAGCGACTCGGACATGAGCGTGAGCTTCGACTGGTGGTCGCCCGACACGGGGATGCAGGTCGGGTGGATCTGCGTGTAGCAGGGGTTGCCGAACAGCGCGCCGCGGCGGTGCGAGCGCCAGATGGCGGTCGTGTTGCAGCCCATGGCGTTGGTGGAGAGAAAGAACACGTTGCCGTAGCCACCGGTGGCGAGCACCACGACGTCGGCCATGTGCACCTGGATCTCGCCGGTGACCATGTCGCGGGCCACGATGCCGCGGGCGCGGCCGTCGACGACGATGACGTCGAGCATTTCGTGACGCGTGTGCATCTCGACCGTGCCGGCGTGGATCTGGCGCTCGAGCGCCTGGTAGGCGCCGATGAGCAACTGCTGGCCCGTCTGGCCACGGGCGTAGAACGTGCGGCTCACCTGCGCACCGCCGAACGAGCGGGTGTCGAGCAGGCCGCCGTACTCGCGGGCGAAGGGCACGCCTTGAGCGACGCACTGGTCGATGATCTCGACGCTGAGCTGGGCGAGGCGGTACACGTTGCGCTCGCGGGCGCGGAAGTCGCCGCCCTTCACGGTGTCATAGAAGAGGCGGTAGATCGAGTCGCCGTCGTTGCGGTAGTTCTTCGCCGCGTTGATGCCGCCCTGGGCGGCGATGGAGTGCGCCCGCCGCGGGCTGTCCTGGTAGCAGAACGCCTTGACGTTGTAACCCATCTCGCCGAGCGACGCCGCCGCCGCGCCACCGGCGAGGCCGGTGCCCACGATGATGACGGTGTGCTTGCGGCGGTTCGCCGGGTTGACCAGCTTGAGGTCGAACTTACGCGTGTCCCACGCGTCTTCGATCGGGCCGTCGGGGACCTTGTTGTCGGTGATGTCGGAGCCGACGGTCCAGCGACCTTCACTTGTCGTCATGGTCACGGACGGCCTCCGAACATGATCGTCCAGGGCATCGCCAGGAAGCCGAGGCACACGACGACCGCGATCGTCGCGCTCAGGCGGCGCAGCATCGCCTCGCGGGCGCCGCTGCCGCGACCGAAGGTCTGGAACATCGACCACACACCGTGGAACAGATGCAGGCACAACGCACCCATGGCGAAGGTGTAGACGAGCGTCACGATCGGGTGCTGGAAGCCCGACACCGAGTTGGCGTACACGTGGCCTTCCTTGAAGGTGCCGGCGTGGGCCACACCGATGGTCATGTCGAGGATGTGGAAGACGATGAACGCCAGCAGGATGATCCCGCCCCAACGCATCGTGCGCGACGCATAGCTCGCTTGGATGCTGTCCGTGTGGGCGTACGGCATCGGCCGCGCCCGCTTGGACTGCACCGTCGTCATGTACGCCGCCCAGATATGGATGCTCACCGCCGCTAGGAGGACGACGCGCAAACCCCACAGCGCGAAGTGGCCGGGAATGACGGGTGCACCCACGACGCGCAGGAAATGGGCGTACTCGTCGAAGTGCTTCTGCCCGAAGAAGAACTTCAGGTTGCCGATCATGTGGGCGATCACGAAGCCGACGAGGATGATCCCCGAGGTGGCCATCGCGTACTTCTTGCCGATCGACGTTCGCAGGACCAGTGGCTTGGTCGCCGGTGCAATTGTCGTGTCAGTCACGGTTCCATCCTCGCGCCTGTTCCCCCTTGGTTAACAATCTGTGCAACGTACTGATTGGTCACGTCGATTCCGGGACCCGTGGTGGATAAGTCAATGGTGATGGGCCCTATCGCGTCCGGCGATGCGGCCGTGATGGTGCCGACGCGGGCGCACGAGTCGGGTGCGATGTCGCCCACCCACGCCTGGCGGTGGACCGAGCCGTCGGGGAAGTTGACCGTGGCGGTGGTGCGCGCCGAGGCGACGGTGTCGCGGCGATCCGAGATCACGTGCACGTCGAGCACGATCGGCTCGCCGGGCTCGTAGAACGCCGCGGGGCGCTCGGCGACGACGATGACCGGCGCGCACGCGGCGGCCAGCGCGTAGTAGCCGAGCTTGGGCTTGCGTTCGTGGTCGAGCACCGACCACGTGACGGCGGGGTGGGCGTCGGCCCAGAAGAACGCGGCGAAGCCGCCGGTCGGCCGGTATTTCAATCGCCGCAGCGTCTCGACGTGGTGCTTCAGGATCGTGGCCTGGTACCGCTGCGTGGCGGCGCGCCAGTCGTCGTAGTTGGCGTAGTTGGCCGGCGGCACATAGCGCTCGAACGGTTCGAGCTGCAGGCAGTGCGCGTGCGCCAGGCGCGTCCAGTCGAGGTCGGGCCAGCGCTCGGCCTCCATGAAGTCGTCGCTGTCGGGGATGGCCTGGCTCCCGAACTCGCTGACGAATTGCGCCAGACGCGGCACGCGGCGCAGCCAGCCGGGGAACTCGCGTTCGGTGCCGTGATACCAGCCGAAGTAGACGTGCGTGTCGGTGCCCGTGTTGCCTACATGGGGCAAGACCCCGGAGTGCGCGATCACCGGGCGCGTCTTGTCGGCGCGTTCGAGAGCGCGCTTGACGGTGTTGTCGAGGATCGTCTTGTTCCACGTGGGGAGTTGCTGGCCCACGACGTAGCCGCGCACCGACGGCGTGAACGGTTCGTTGTGCCCGCACCACAACGCGATCGAGGGGTGGTGGCCGAGCAGGTCGACCATGGCGCGGGCTTGGCGCGCCGCCTGCTTGCGGACGCCGCGGGCGTAGCCCCACTGCAACGGCATGTCCTGCCACACCAGCAGGCCCGCCCGGTCGGCGGCGTCGTAGAGCTCAGGACGCGCCACGTGCGCGTGGACGCGCACGAGGTCGAGGTTGGTCTGCTTGGCGAGCTCGACGTCGCGCACGACATCGTCGGGCGACGCGTCGGCAAGGCGGCCCTTTGTCGGGCCCAGGTTGACGCCCTTGACGAACAGCCGCTCTCCGTTGACCGTCCAGCGAAAGTCGCGCATCGACACCGAGCGCAGGCCGGTCGTGACCTGGCGGGTGTCGCTGGCGACGAGATCGTGCGTGCCGTCGTCGGCGACGACGAACACCGACACCTCGACCTGCGCCAGGTTGGCGTCGCCCAGTGCGTGGGGCCACCACAGCGTCGGGTCGTCGACGTCGACGCGCCAGGTGATCGAGTTGCTTTCCGCCGCGATGGCGTGCTCCGCCTCGTGGTCGACCGTGCGGCCGCCGTGGGTGACGACGGTACGCACGTTGATCGTGAGCGCCTCGGTCGTGTCGAGGTCGGCCGCCAATTCGAGGCTGGCGCGCTGCGCGTCGGCGCGTGGGCACAAGACCCGCAGGGTCGTGATGCGCACCGGCCCGGTGTGGGCCAACCGCACCGGTTGCCAGATGCCCCCCGGGCTGTCGTCGGGATCGAGGCAGTCCCAGTGCTGGAACACGCCCGTGATGTTGCGCTTCTGGTTCAGGTCGTCGGGGCGCGAGCAGGCGACCTCGAGCGCCAGGGTGTGCTCGTGGCCCGCTCGCAACGCCTCGGTGATCTCGAACGCGTGCGGGACGAAGTAGCCCTCGGTGTCGCCCAGGTAGTTGCCGTCGAGCCAGACGTCGGACGTGTAGAAGATCCCGTCGCACACGAGCCACGAGCGCGCCCCCTCGTCGGTCGCTTCGAAGTTGACGCGGTACAGCAGCGGCCCGTCGGTGTCGGCGAACGCCGGCGTGCTGCGCCACTGCGAGCGCGGCGCGATCGGCTGCCACTGGGTGTCGTCGAAGTCGACCTCGGGGTAGCGGCGGCGTAACTCGTCGTCGGCGATCGCCGCCCGCCAGCCCTCGGTGAGTTCCACGAATCGGCGACGCTAGCGATTACGCGACGGTGAGGTCACCGCTGAACTGCGCCTGCACCGCCAACGCGCCGCTCGCCGCCTTCGTCACGTCGAGGATCCACGTGCCGTTGCCGAGCGTGACGCGGGTGGCGCGCCACGTGTCGCCGCGCTGGGTCGTCACCGTGAAGGTGCCGGTGGCCTCGGCGGCACCGCGGTGTCCCTCGTAGCGGCGCACGGGGCCGACGGTGACCGACGTGCCACCCGTCGGCTTGAACGCCGCGTCGGTGTGGAGCAGGAACGACACCGACGGCACGGGCTCGGCCAGTCCGCCGTTGCCGACCGCCACCGACGAGTTGAACATGCAATCGCCGGCCGTCAGCGCCCGGGCGCCGCCGTCGATTGCGAAGGTGGCGCCGGCGGGTGTCAGCACGACGGGAACCTCGCCCACGTCGAGGCCGCAGGTGCCGGTGACGGGCAGCGGCCGTCCGCCCGACCACACGATCGTCTCCTCGTCACCGTCGATGTCGGCGCCGGTGATGGTGAAACCGCCCCGCCCGGCGTCGGGCACGGTGAGGGTGAACGGCGTCGGGATCGGGTCGGTGAGGGCGTCGGGGGCGCGGAACGCCGTCAGGGTGCCGGTGAACTGCGCGGTGCCGCGATAGGTGTGCGCACCGGCGGCGGTAGTCGTCGATGTGGTGGTTGGCGCCCCCGCATGGCCCGCGGCGGCGTGATTGCACCCGCTGAACAGCACCAACGACGCGGCCGCCAGAACCACCGCTCGTCCGGGCACAAGACGCATTGGTTCGAGCGTAAGCGAGCAAGGAAACAGGGCGGGTGGGAGGGCGTAAGCGAGCAAGGAAACGGGGTGGGTGGGAGGGCGTAGGGTGGGGGAATGAGTCGCCCGACAACCCTTGGTGAACTCCGCGCTTCTGGTTGGGAATCCGTGCCGATCAAGGAAGAGGTACGGCGCAACGCCGTCGCCCGCTTGAAGGCGGGCCAGCCGTTGGTCGAAGGAGTTCTCGGTTACGAAGACACGGTGCTACCGCAGGTCGCCAACGCGATCCTGGCGGGCCACGACATGGTCCTGCTCGGCGAACGCGGCCAGGCCAAGACCCGCATCATCCGCTCGCTGATCGAACTCCTCGACGAGTGGATGCCGATCGTCGCCGGCAGCGAGATCAACGACGATCCGTACAACCCCGTGTCGAAGCACGCCACCGAGTTGGTGGTGCACAAGGGCGACGAGACGCCGATCGAGTGGGTGCACCGCAGCACCCGCTACGGCGAGAAGCTGGCGACGCCCGATACCTCCGTCGCCGACCTCATCGGTGAGGTCGACCCGATCAAGGTGGCGGAAGGCCGCTATCTCTCGGACGAGCTGACCATTCACTACGGCCTCATCCCGCGCACCAACCGCGGCATCTTCGCCATCAACGAGCTGCCCGACCTCGCCGAACGTATCCAGGTCGGCCTGCTCAACGTGCTCGAAGAGCGCGACGTTCAGGTGCGCGGCTACAAGATCCGCCTCCCGCTCGACGTGATGCTCGTGGCCACGGCCAACCCCGACGACTACACCAACCGCGGCCGCATCATCACGCCGCTCAAGGACCGCTTCGGCGCCCAGGTGCGCACGCACTACCCGCTCGAGATCGACACCGAGATCGACGTGGTCAAGCAGGAGGCGGAGATCCCCGACGTCGGGGTGCGCATCGAAGTCCCCGACTTCATGAACGAGATCATCGCCACGCTCACGCACCTGGCCCGCGCCTCCAGTCAGATCAACCAGCGCTCGGGCGTGTCGGTGCGCCTCACCGTGGCCAACGCCGAGACGATCGTGGCCAACGCCTTGCGCCGCGCCCTGATCCTGGGCGAGCCGGTGGCGGTGCCGCGTGTGAGCGACCTCGACGCGCTGGCGTCGTCGACGAGCGGCAAGATCGAGATCGAGTCGCTCGACGACGGTCGCGACGAGCAGGTCGTCGAGAAGCTCATCAAGTCCGCCGTGCTGACGGTGTTCAAGGAGCGCTGCCCGATCGAGCAGTTCCGCGAGGTGCCGGCGTCCTTCGACGGCGGCACGGTTGTCCACGCCGGCGACGACGTGCCGGCCTCGAGCTACGCGGATGTGGTCAAGTCGATCCCCGCGCTGGCCGCCCCGGCCCGCGAGCTGGCCGGGTCGGAGGATCCGCCGGCGATCGCGTCGGCCATCGAGTTCATCCTCGAAGGCCTGCACCTCAGCAAGCGCCTGAACAAGGACGCCGCCGGCGGCCGTATCGCCTACCGGGCGCGCTGAGTCGTGAGCCGGTTCCGGTACAGCCGCTGGGACGGGACCCAGACCGGGTTCGAACTCGGGGCCGACGACATCCTCGACCAGGTCACCGACGACTTGCTGTACCACGGCGACCTCAACGCCGCGCTGCGCCGGCTGCTCCAGTCGGGCATGCGCGACGCCAACGGTGAGCGCATCCAGGGCATCCGCGAGATGCTCGAGAAGCTGCGCCGCCGCCGGCGCGACGAACTCGAGCGCCACGACCTCGGCGGTGTCTACGAGGACATCGCGCAGCGCCTGCGCGACGTGGTCGAGACCGAACGCGAAGGCCTCGAGCAAACGCGCCAGCAAGCAAAACAGTCGGGCGATCAGCGCCGCCAGGAGGTCACCGACCAGGCGATGGCGGAGAAGGGTTTGCAGCTCGACTTGTTGCCGCCCGACCTCGCCGGCCAGGTGCGTGAACTCCAGAACTACGACTTCGAGTCCGAGCAGGCGCGCCAGCAGTTCGAAGAGTTGATGGAGGAGTTGAAGCAGGAGCTCCTCAACACCCAGTTCAACCAGATGATGGGTTCGATGGGCAACGTGTCGCCTGAGCAGATGCAGGCGATGAAGGACATGTTCAACGACCTCAATCGCATGCTCGAACAGCGCGAGTCGGGCGAGCCGATCGATCCGTCCTTCGAAGAGTTCATGGCCAAGCACGGCCAGTTCTTCCCCGACAACCCGCAGACGCTCGACGAGTTGCTCGAGAACATGGCCCAGCAGATGGCGCAGATGCAGGCGATGCTCAACTCGATGACGCCCGAGCAGCGGGCGCAGCTCCAAGGCCTCGCCGAAGCGCTCATGGAAGACATGGACCTGGCGTTCCAGGTGAGCCGCCTGTCGAGCAACCTGCAGCAGGCGTTTCCCGGCGCCGGGTGGGAGCGGCGCTACAACTTCTCGGGCCAGGACCCGCTCGGCTTCGCCCAGGCGGCGTCGCTGCTGAACGAGCTTGGCGACCTCGACTCGCTGGAGAACTTGCTGCGCCAGGCGTCCTCGCCCGGTGCGCTGGCCGACGTCGACCTCGACCGCGCCGCCGAGCTGCTCGGCCCTGACTCCGCTCGCTCGCTCGAGAAGCTCGCGGAGCTGTCCAAGACGCTTGAGCAGGCGGGGCTGATCGAGCAAAAGGAAGGCCGTCTCGAGCTGACGCCCAAGGGCATGCGTCGCATCGGCGGCAACGCGCTGCGCGACCTGTTCTCCAAGCTGGCCAAGGACCGCATGGGCACGCACGAGGTCGACCCGCTCGGCGTGGGTCACGAGCGCAGCTTCCAGACCAAGCCCTACGAGTTCGGCGACAACTTCAACCTCAACATCGAAGCGACCGTCGCCAACGCGGTGCGCCGCAACGGCGCCGGCTCGCCGGTGCGCCTCACCCCCGACGACTTCGAGATCGAGCGCACCGAGACGGTGACGCGCTCGGCGACGGTGCTGATGGTCGACCTGTCGCTGTCGATGCCGATGCGCGACAACTTCCTCGCGGCCAAGAAGGTGGCGATGGCGCTGCATTCGTTGATCTCGTCGCAGTTCCCCAAGGACTACCTCGGCATCGTCGGTTTCTCCGAGGTGGCGCGCGTGCTCAAGCCGCGCGACCTGCCCGAGGTGTCGTGGGACTTCGTGTACGGCACCAACATGCAGCACGGTTTCCTGCTCGCCCGCCAGCTGCTGGCGCGCCAGTCGGGCACCAAGCAAATCATCATGATCACCGACGGCGAACCGACGGCCCACATCCAGGACGACGGCGAGGTCTTCTTCAGCTACCCGCCGGTGCAGGAGACCATCGACGCTACCTTCAAGGAAGTGATCCGCCTCACGCGCGACGGCATCAAGATCAACACGTTCATGCTCGACGCCACGTCGTACTTGAAAGCCTTCATCGAGAAGCTGACGCAGCTCAACCAGGGCCGCGCCTTCTTCACGACGCCGGAAACGCTCGGCGACTACGTGCTCGTCGACTTCATCGAGCACAAGCGCTCACTCAGCGGCGACCGCCGCGCCCATACCGCGCGCTAGTTGCCCCGCCGCCGCAACCATCGCCGGCACGCGCGCCTTCGCGGCGGTTACTTCAGGTCCCTTGGCCCCGGTCTGATCACGGGCGCGGCCGACGACGACCCGTCAGGCATCGGCACCTACTCACAGGTCGGCGCCACGCTGCGCTTCGACCTGTTGTGGACGGCGCTGGTGTCGCTGCCCCTTGCCGCTGCCGTCGTCGAGTTGGCGGCCCGCTTCGGGCTCGTCACCGACCGCGGGCTGGCGTCGATCGTGCGTCGCCGCTATCCGTCAGTTGTCGTCTACCCGGTGCTGCTGCTCGTGGTCGCCGCCAACACGTTCAACGTCGGCGCCGACCTCGGGTCGATGGCCGCCGCGCTGCATCTCGTGGCGCCCGTGCCGCTCGCCGTGGGCGTCGTCGTCTTCGCCGCGGGGATCACGATGCTCGAGATCCGCGTGCCCTACGAGCGCTATTCGAAACTGCTGCGCTGGCTCGTGCTGTCGTTGGTGGCCTACTTCGCCGTGCTGCTGTCGGTGCACGTCCCGTGGGGCGAGGTGGCGCGCGCCACGTTCCGCCCGACGTGGCACAACGATCGCACCCACCTGGCGGCGCTCATCGCCATCTTCGGCACGACAATCTCGCCCTACCTGTTCTTTTGGCAAGCGGCCGAGGAGGTCGAGGAGCACGCCACGGAGGAGATGACGCGCGCCGAACTGCGCCGGATGCGCATCGACGTCGTGGCCGGTATCACCGCCGGCGTCTTCGTCATGTTCGCCATCCTCACCGCGACGGCGGTAACGCTCGGCAAGCACGGCGCGTCGATCGAGACGGCGCAGGAGGCGGCCGCCGCGTTGCGACCCGTTGCCGGGCGATTCGCCAGCCTGCTGTTCACGCTCGGCATCGTCGGGACGGGCCTGCTCGCCATCCCGACGCTCGTGGGTTCGAGCGCCTACGCCATCGCCGAGACGTTCGCGTGGGACGAGGGGTTGTCGCGCACGCTGCGCCAGGCGCCGGGGTTCTACGGCGTCATCGCCGGCGGCATGGTCATCGGCGCCGCCCTGAACTTCGGTCACGTCAACCCGATCCACGCCCTGTTTCTCGCCGCCTTGTTCAACGGGTTGGCGGCGCCGCCAATCCTGCTGCTGATGGCGCTGGCGGCGCGCGCCGACGTGCTCGGCGAGTGGCGCAGCGGGTGGGTGTCCACGACGCTGGTGGTGTTCACCGCCGCGCTGATGGCGTTCCTGCCCGCGTGGTACCTCGTGCGCTAACGCGTCTGGGCTTCGGCAGGCATGAGGAAGCGACCGATGAGCGGCAACTCCCACCACGACTCCGCCCGTGCAATGGCGAAGGCGATCGGCACGATGTTGCCCACGGTGTCGTAGACGGCGAAGCGTGGTTGCCACTCGGGGTCGAACTTCGAGTTGAAGTACCACAGCGACTCGATTTGCATCGAGCCCGACATGTGTCGCACCGCCCAGCGCTCGATGCGCGTCGTCAACCCCGCACCCGTCTCACCCGCAAGCAGCGCCCGCATGGTGGCGAAGTTGAGGCCGAGCTTTTCGTAGCCGCCGTCGCGCAGGTGCAGCAGCGTTTGCACGATCACGAAGTCGAGCAGGCCGTTGGGGTGGTCGCCGTCGTCGCGTCGCATCAGGTCGAGCGAGAACCCGTTGATGCCGGGCGCGGGCACGAACTGGCAGAAGGCCACCGGCGTGCCGTCCTTGTCGGCGCACACCGCCAGCAACAGTCCCTTGTCCTCCGGATTGAAGATGCGTCCGAGGGTCATGGAGAACCCGCGCTCGACGTCGCCGCGGCGGCTCTTCGTCATCACTGCCAGCACCCGCTGCTTGTATTCCTCGTCGACTTCGCTCGGATCGTGGAACGTGACCGAGTAGCCGTAGCGCAGCACGCGGTTGGTCGCCTGGCGCAGCGCCTTGCGGCGCGGACCGTCGAGGCTGAAGCGCGACGCGTCGACGACGGCCTCGTCGCCCACGTACATGTCGTGCATGCCCGCGGCGCGATAGATCGGCAACCAGTCCTCGTCGACGCCGAGGAGGCCGACGCTCCACCCGTGCTCGTCGGCGAAGTGCAAGAAGTCGTCCCACACCGCGGCGCGTTCCCACACCGGGCCGATCGGGTCGGGCGACACGAGGCACACACTCTGGTGCACGGCGTAGGCGACGAGGGACTCGCCGCTGAAGAAGAACTCTTTGTCTTCGCGCAGGGCGAAGTAGTCGAGCGTTCCGGTGCAGTACTGGTCGATGATGCGCCGCGCCCGGACGAGTTCGTCGCGGTTGCTGCGGCGCACGGCGACGGGGCGGATGGCCTGCCACGCGATCCAGAAGAAGAAGCCGACGGAAACGGCGAGGAGCATCGGCGACATGAAGTCGTCGACGCGGTCGGGCAGCTTCACGTTGGTGATACCGACCAGTCGCTCGACCGTCGCCAGGAAGGCGTCGCGCAGCGCCAAGCGCGAGCCGCGGGCGCTGGTGATGATCTCGAGCGCGCCGGCGACCGACACGACGGTGGCGATCAGGCCACCGGCCGCCACGCGCACGCCGTGGCGGATGGCGCGTTCGCGGCTGCGGGCTCCGAAATCGTCGCGGTGCACGTACAGATAGGCGGCGACGAGCCCGGCGGTGACCGCCTCTTCGACGTCGACGCCCTTGACCACGTGGAGGACAAGCGATCCGACGAGGAGCGCCATGGCGACGCGGTGGGCGCGCAACTGGCCGCGGCGCACGCCACGGGCCAGCGCCAGCAGCGCGAGGCCCGACAGGGTGACGAGCGCCGTGGCGGTCTGCGGCACGGCGAGCGGTACGAGGCGCAGCAGCGCGTGCAGTCGCTGCTCGAGCGGCGGCGTGATGGCCGACGCGACGTCGAGCAGTCCGGCGAGGGCGATGAGGGCGGCCCCGCGGCGGCGCACGCGCGCCCGGCGGTCGAGCGCGGCTTCTGTGGGCGGCGGCCACGACTCGCCCGACGGGAAGACGGCGACGCGGGTCGGGCGGTCAGGTGCCGTCGCCCGACGCGCCGCGATGCGGTCGAGGAACGACGCGCCCGGAACGTCGACGCTGCAGTACCAGAGCCGGGCGTGCAGGTCGGCGCCCGCTTCGACCTCGACCCACGACGCGACGCGCGTCGGCACCGTCGTCTGGGGCAGCCCGAGCATGCGTCGCCGTGGCTGCACGACTTCGCCGACGGTCCCGCACGACGCGCTGAACCCGCTGCCGAGGTCTTCGAAGCGGGGAGCGGGGTCGGCGTCGATGACTCCGGCGTAGCCCTCGCCGAACAGTGCCCGGTCTTTCCGCGTCGTGGCGCAGCGCGCGATGCGTACGGTGCGGTTGCCCACGCCCGTCACGACGGCGACGTCGAGCGTTTCAGCGTCGGCGAGGAAGACGACGCGCCGGTTGCCGTCGGAGCCGAAGGCAGACAGGGCATCAGCAAGGCGCGGGTACTCGTCGACCGTCGACTGCTCGTCGCACACCACGAACACACCGGGGCCGTCCCAGGCACCGAGGAGAACCACGAGTTCGTTCACCGCCGCGATGGCGGCGAACGAGGGCTTGGGACCTTGTGCCAGGTTGCCGGTGACGACCAGTCGGCCGCCCAGCGGAAGTTCGATCACGCCAACTCGAGCGTGGCGCGCACGACTCCGGCGCGGGGAGACCACACCTCGACGCCCACCTGTGCACCCGCCGGGGCGCGCACGATCCACTCCGCCTTGGCGCGATCGGTCGTCGGGTCGGAGGCGCCGCCGAAGCCGCCGAGCATCGACGTCTTGCCGACTCGCCCGCTGAGCTGACCCAACTCGATCTTGGGTTCACCGACGACGCGGCCGTCACCGGTGACCGTCAACCGCGCTTCGATCGGTCGCACCGCCTTGCGTTCGATCGCCTTCTGGGTGACGTTCGTCGGCAGCCACCCACTGTTCTCCACGACGACGCGGACGCGCCACGCTCCGTCGCCCACCGATTCCACCTCCGTGGACCGTAGGCGAAGCAGCGGCGAGATCATCAGGTGCCAGATGGCGAAATCGGCGTGCGGTGCCACTTCGTCCGCCAGGAGGTGCGGCGGTGGGTTACGGATGACGAGCTGATCGTTCCAGCCGCCGAGTTCGACCGGCCCGAGGTCCGGGTGATCGTAGGGATACCAGTCGACGTAGCCCTCGCCCGGTGCGACCTCGTCGGCCCACGCCAGCAGCTTCAAGTCGTCCTCGAGCGGGTGTTCGTCCCACCACTCGATGAACTTGTACTCCTCGATGCCCGCGGCGCGCATCGGCGACCAGAACTCGGTCGTCCACGCGTGGATGCCGAGGTGGTCGTAGGCCCAGTCGTCGGCGACGCCCGTGATCGTGTCCTTGGGGTCGTAGCGGAAGTCGTGGAAGACGCTCACCGCCGGATACTTGGTGAGCTCGGTGGCCTTCTTGCCGATGGCCTTGAACACATTGAGGTCGAACGTGGGCAGGCCTTCGTCGCTCTTGGTGCCGTAGGGGCGCAGGTGGACGCCCGACATCGTGTGGTACTGCACGAAGGCGCAGATGTTGGGCCGGTCGACGATCGCCTGGACCACGGCGCGGATCTCGGGCTCGCTGGTGGGATACGGGCCGGCGCCGTGCTGCTCGCCCTCCGGGCGCCATTCGACGGGGTAGTTGCGGTTCATGTCGAGGCCGGCGAGCGCCGGTGCGTACTTGATCGTCACGCCGTCGTAGTTCTGCATCCGACCTTCGTCGAGCAACCGGTAATACGGGCCGGTGCCCTCCTCGGTCGGGTCACGGGGCACGAGGAGGCGCGGGTCGTCGAAGTACGGCTTCCACGGGCCGTTCGGGTCGGGGATGCGCATCGTGAGGATGCGGCCGTCGCCGTCCATGTCTTCGGGCACGAGGCCGTCCTGCTGCTCCGTGCGCGGGTAGGCGCGCGCCGAGGACCGTACGTACCGCGGCCGCTCGCCGAGAGCGAGCTCTACGCCGTCGGGATTCATGCGGGGCACGACGTAGAAGCAGCGCGTGTCGAGGGCGCGGGTCACGGTCGGGTCGATGCCGTACTCGGAGACGAGTTTGTGGATCAGGTTGAGCGCCGCGAGGCCGCCGGTGTGCTCGGTGGCGTGGATGTTCGCGTCGACCCACAGCGCCGGTTTCTCGTCGTGCGGGCCGGTCGCGGTGTTGGTCAGCGTGACGAGTGTGATGGGCCGATCTTCGTGCGAACGGCCGATTTCGGACAGCGCCACGAGGTCGGGATGCTCGGCCGCAAAGGCGTCGAGGAGCTCGGTGAGCTCGCGGTAACGCACGAATCGGTCACGGGGAATGTCGACCACGGGCCCGAAAACTACGCAAAAGCGCACTCGCGCTCTTGCGCGGTCGTGAAAATTCAAGTATCACATGCTTGTAATTCCATCGGTGCAAGTAGTTCACGCGATGCCGGGGAGGGAGCGACCGATGAATCTCGTAAGTGTTTTGGAAGGTGACGACCGGAGTTGGCAGGAGTACGCCAACTGCATGGGCGTCGACCCCGACTTGTTCTTCCCCGAACGCGGCGCGTCGACCCGAGAGGCCAAAGAGGTCTGCAAGGGCTGCGTGGTGCGTGAGGAGTGCCTCGAGTTCGCCCTGGCGAACGGGGAGAAGTTCGGTATCTGGGGCGGCATGAGCGAGCGCGAGCGCCGTCGCGTGCGTCGCTCACGCGCCCTCGCCCGCCGCGCGGCCGCGGCGAACACCGCGTCCTAACGGGTCGCCGCTACTTCCCCCGGGGCTCGGCTACGGGAGTCGGGCCTCGAGCGTGCGATTTTCGCCGAGGTCGAGTTGCGCCCAGCGCGCCGGATCGATCCGTCCCAGAACGTCGGCGCCGATGAGGCCAACGAGTTCTGCCCGCGCAATGTCGGTGCGAGCCGCCACCGCGTCGTAGATCTCGGCCGGGCCGATCACCGTGGGCGCGATCAGATTGCAGCTGACCTGCACATGGTCACCCACGACCAGGGCGAGCGCGCGCACGGATTCGCTGCGCAGTTCGCGGGCGATGAGCTGCGCCGTTTCGATGTCGGGACGCGCCAGCCACAGGTTGTAGGCCACAAGCGGGCCGCGGGCACCGACGGCGGCGGCGCCGGCGGTCGGGTGTGGCTCGGGAGGTCCGGCGTCGGGGTGCAGGGTCCTGAATGCGCCGCGGCGGACCTGAGGCAAGGTGCGCTCGGGCCCGTAGAGAAAGCAGGGCAACCGCAGTTCGCTGCCGGCCCAGGCGGCGAACGCGTTGCGGGCCCCGAGCGCGTCCTCCATGGTCGACGGAGGGGCGACGGGAACGAAGGGTACGACGTCGAGCACGCCGATCCGGGGGTGAACTCCCTGGTGGTCGTGGATGTCTAGGGTGCGCACGGCCGTCGTCGCCAAGGCCCGGGCGGCGTCTTCGACCCGCGGGCCGGCAAGCCAGAACACGCTGCGGTGGTGGTCGGCGTCGGAATGCACGTCGAGGCAGTGATCGCCCGCCGCGGCGGCGAGGGCGGCGATCACATCGGTGCGCCGGCCCTCGCTGACGTTCACCACGCAGGCGAGCACGTCAGTACCGGGGTCGTGATCCCTGCTGGCCGAGGTAGACGACGGCCAGGATGATGCCCACGAGGGGGAAGAACATGCCGATGAGGATGCCGATGCCCCAGCCATTGTCGGCGTTGTTGAACGCCCGCACCGCGGCGTAGATCGGCAGGACGAAGCCGACGGCGAACAGGACGACCAAAAAGAGAAAAACGCCGCCGCCCAGGAACATGCTGTTGAGGCTAACGATGTGGGTGCCGATAGGGAAAAGAACGCAATCCGTCGCGTTGGTTGCATACGGACATGGCTGTAGCCTGAATGTTGCCGCTTGGCGCGCAAAACGAATCGAGTGAACCCATGAACCTGGGAGCCCCAGAACTACTGATCATCCTTGTCGTCGTCCTTCTCCTGTTCGGATCGGCGCGGCTGCCGAAGCTCGCGCGTTCGATTGGACAGGCGCAGAAGGAGTTCAAGGAAGGCGTCAAAGAAGGCGCCAAGGACGACTCCGAGACCGAAAACAAGGCCTGACAACACGAACTCGCTCTGTCCTGCACCGCCAGGCGGTGCAGGACAGAGCGAGTTCGGAGAGCGTGCTGTTAGTTGGCGGCGCGCAAAGCCGCCGCATCGAGGCGGCGCTGGCGCATGATGCGACGGCGCTCGCGCTCGGAGGCGCCGCCCCATACGCCATGATCGATCTTGTTCTCGATGGCGTATTCGAGACACGGCGCCTTGACGGGACAGTCGGCGCACAGTTTGCGGGCGATCTCGACCCCGACACCATCACTCGGGAAAAACACGGCAGGATGCACCTCACGGCACTTGCCGATGCTCATCCACTCAGTGTCCATTGCGCGACCTCCTCGTCGGGTAACCGCTTAGACGTCGCCATTCTCGTCCTGGTTCCCATGTTTTCTACGTATCGCCCGGAGCTTTAGATGGCTGAAGATCCCACCGAAGTCCTGGCCGTCGATCCACAAGATTCGACGCTCGAGCCCCTCCCCACTGCTGGTCCGGGCGAATCGGACAAAGTGGCCCCGCCGCGCGTCGCCATGTCGTTGCTGCTGGTCGTGGCGCTTATCGGCGGCTTGCTCGGCGGCGGCATCGTCGCGCTGGCGACGCGCTCGAGCCGCAACGGCACGTCGCTGACATTCGCGCCCGGCACAAATCTGAAGTTGCGCAACGGGGCCCTCGACGTCCAGGGCGTGCTGGCCAAGACCGAGCCCGCGGTCGTGTCGATCGAGACCGACGGTTTCGTGCAGCAGAACGGCTTCTTCGGCCCGACGGTGCAACGGGTGACGGGCGCCGGCACCGGGATGGTGCTGACCTCGGACGGCGAGATCCTCACGAACAACCACGTCATCGAGGGTGCACAGAAGATCACGGTGACCTTCGCCGGCCAGCAGCAGCCGCGCCCGGCCGACCTCGTGGGCGCCGACCCCGTCAACGACGTCGCCATCATCAAGGTGCGCAACGCCAGCGGCCTCAAGACCGTCACGCTGGGCAACTCGTCGCAGCTCGAGGTGGGCGACGACGTGATCGCCATCGGCAACGCCCTCGCCCTCGTCGGCGGCAACACGGTGACCAAGGGCATCGTCTCGGCGCTCAACCGCTCGATCGACGATCCGCAGGAGAACCTGAGCCACCTGATCCAGACCGACGCCGCCATCAACGCCGGCAACTCGGGCGGCCCGCTCCTCAACGCCAAGGGTGAGGTCGTGGGCATGAACACCGTCGTCATCCGCGGCGACGGCTCCGGCGCCACGGTCGAGTCGATCGGCTTCGCCATCGCCATCGACTCGATCAAGCCGCTGATCGACCAGCTGCGCTCGGGCAAGTCGGGTGCAGCCCAGGGTTCGCCCTTCATCGGCGTGGCCACCGTCTCGCTGACGCCGGACCTGAAAGCGCAACTCGGCGTGCCGGTCGACAACGGCGCCGTGGTGCAGGACGTCACCGCCGGCTCGCCCAGCGAGAACGCCGGCATCCGGGTGGGCGACGTGATCACGAAGTTCGACGGCAAGGACGTGGCGAGCTCCAGCGACCTCGTCGCCGCCGTGCGCGCCAGCAAGGCTGGCGCCAAGGTGTCGTTCACCTACTACCGGGGCGGCGACAAGCGCACGGGCACGTTGACCGTCGGTAGCCGCAGCGTGAGCCAGTAGAATCTTCCGCCTTATGTCGCTCGCCGAAGAAACCGCCCCGCAACCTCCCCGCGGCCATGTCCGGGTCGTGTATCTCGGCCCCGTCATGCCGCACTGGGAGATCCAATCCGACTTCGGTGACCGCGCCCTGATCGAGGAGTTCCGCCAGCGCGCCATGGCCCGGCTCGTGCTGCTCCCGCCGCACGACCCGCAGTTCCGTCGTAACCGCGAGCGCGTCGTGCGCGATGCCGAGCGCGAGAACCTCACCCTCGAGTGGGACCTCGGCTACCCCGAGGAAGAGGCGGAGTAGTCCTTCCTCCCAACGTCGGGTGACGCGAAGGTAAACAGTCGGCGTCAGCGGCCATGTGCAGGCCAGGTTTGTGAACGTTCGCCCGTAGCATTGTGAACGTGGCCGGAACCACACAACCCACGATCCTCATCGTCGAAGACGAGGACAGCTTCGTCGACGCTCTCGTCGTCGGCCTCAAGCGCGAGGGGTTCCTGGTGCACGCCGCGCGCGACGGGATCGCGGCGCTCGAGACCTTCGAGTTGGTCAAGCCCGACCTCGTGCTGCTCGACGTGATGCTGCCGCGCATGTCGGGTCTCGACGTGTGCCGCGAGCTGCGATCGCGCTCGCGGGTGCCGATCATCATGGTCACGGCCAAGGGCAGCGAGATCGACACCGTCGTGGGCCTCGAGGTCGGCGCCGACGATTACGTCACCAAGCCGTTCCGGTTGCGCGAGCTGGTGGCGCGCATGCGCGCCGCGCTGCGCCGCATGCCGCAGGAAGAGCCGGTGCCCGAGACCGCGTTTGCCGTCGGTGAGCTGCGGTTGGACGCAGCCCGCCACGAAGTCACGCTGCGGGGCGAGTCGCTATCGCTGCCGCTCAAGGAGTTCGAGTTGCTCGAGCTGTTGATGTCGAACGTTGGGCGCGTGCTCACCCGCGAGGTCATCATCGACCGCGTGTGGGGCCCGTACTACGTGGGCGACACGAAGACGCTCGACGTGCACATCAAGCGCCTGCGCGCCAAGGTCGAAGACGACCCGGCGAAGCCGTCGCGGATCACCACGATCCGCGGTCTCGGCTACAAGCTCGAAGCCGTTTAGTTCGCGTTCGTTCACCTTCCCGACACTTCGGGTTGGGAGGGAGGACAGTCGGTTTCGATTGACTGAACTCCGTGCTGAATCGGGGCGCTTCCTCTCCCGCGGGCGACGACCCGCAGGCGCCGCGGAAGTGGCGACTCGATCGTGCGACCGGTGAGTGGACGCTGGCCACGGCGGAAGCCGAGGCGACCGTCGAGATCCTCCCACCGCCGCCTCCGCCGGTGCAGGTCGTGGTCTCCACGACGAATGCGAACGGACCCGGCGTCGGGTACTACTCCCCGCCGCTGTTCAGCCTCGACGCGCCAGTCGCCGCGGCCGCCCCGCCTCTCGCCCGGCGTCCGGCGCGCCCGCAGTGGGACCCGCGCCAGCTGCTGCATCCCGACGTGCTGCTGCCCCTCGTCGGCGCAGTGATCGTGTTGATCCTCTTCGTGGCGTGGGCCACGTAGATGACGGCGACGACGATCCCCGTACCCGTCGAGCCGCCGGCAACCGAGGCGCGCAACCTCGATGCGCGTCCCGATCGCGGCGACAAGATCTTCCGCCGCGGTGTCACCGGCTCGGGCGTGTGGGTGCTCGCCCTCATGGTCGCCGTCGGTGTATTCCTCACCGCGCAGGCGACCAAGGCACTGGCCAAGACCGGCTTCTCGTTCATCACGACGTCTGAATGGCAGCCGGACCGCCAGCACTTCGGCATCGCGTCGGTCCTGACCTTCACCGTTCTGATCGCCGTCGTCGCGGTGGCCGTCGCCATTCCGTTGTCACTCGGCACGGCGCTGTTCATCACCGAGATCGTCCCGGCAAAACTGCGGTCGATCTTCGTCGCCGCGGTGGACCTCATGGCGGCGGTGCCGAGCATCGTCTACGGGCTCTGGGGGCTGAAGTTCCTCGAAGGCAAGATCGTGCCGATCGCCCGCTGGCTGTCGGCGTGGCTCGGCTGGATTCCGATCTTCCACGTGTCGGGCGCGGAGCCCCACAGCCCGCTCGCCACCGCGAGCGTCTACACGGCGTCGACCTTCATCGCCGGTGTCGTCGTGGCGATGATGGTCATCCCGATCCAGTGCTCGGTCATGCGCGAAGTGTTCTCGCAGGTGCCCGCGGGCGAGCGCGAAGGCGCGCTGGCGCTGGGCTCGACGCGGTGGGGGATGATCCGCATCGTCTCGCTGCCCTTCGGGCAGGGCGGCATCATCGGCGGCACCATGCTCGGCCTCGGCCGGGCGCTGGGCGAGACGATCGCAGTGCTGCTGATCATCTCGCCTCGCTTTGACATCACGTTCCACCTGCTCGAAGCGGGATCGAACTCGGTGTCGAGCCTCATCGCCAGCCGCTACGGCGACGCGTCGGGCTTCGGTCTCTCCGCGCTGTTCGCCGCTGGCCTCGCCCTGTTCCTCATGACCTTGGGGGTCAACTTCGTGGCGTCGATCTTCATCGCCCGCTCGCGCTCCGGGGCGGAATCGGAAGCATGACGACGGTTCTGCCCGGCGCCACGCAACTCGGCGGCGTCCCTTCCGACCTCTCGACGATGCCGCCCGTCGGGCGCACGTTCAACCCCGTCACCGAGGGCGATCAACACCTGGCGTCGGCGCGCCGGCGCATCCGCGGCACGTCGCGCGAAGGCGTGCTCAACGTGCTCGGCGCGGCTGCGAGTTCGATCTGCGCGTCGCTGCTGATCTTCGGCCGCGTGGCCCCGCTCGAGGGCGCGCTCGGCTTTGTCCTGGTGACCTACGTGCTCTTCGTCGCTGTGTACGCGCTGCTGCTGTCGTTCACCGAGAGCCGCCCGGCGGTGGTCGATCGCGTGATGGCGGTGTTGCTGATGACCGCCGCGCTCGTGGCGATGATCGCGCTCGCGTCGGTGATCCTGTTCATCGTGTGGGAGGGACGCCACGTCTTCTTCCGGCGGAACTTCTACACGCAGGACATGAGCACGACGCGGCCAACCGACCCACTGACCAAGGGCGGCATCGCCCACGCCATGCTCGGCAGCCTCATCATCATGGTGATCGCCCTCGTGGTCACCGTGCCGCTCGGCGTGAGCTGCGCCGTGTTCCTGACCCAGACGCGCAGTCGGCTGTCGTCGCCGGTGCGCACCATCGTCGACGCCATGACGGCGCTGCCGTCGATCATCGCCGGCCTGTTCATCTTCGCCACGCTGATTCTGGTGTTCGGGCTCGAACGCTGCGGCTTGGCCGCCGCCGTCGCCGTCAGCATCATGATGCTGCCGATCGTCATCCGGTCCTCGGACGTCGTGTTGCGCCTCGTGCCCGGCAACCTGCGTGAGGCGTCCGCCGCCCTGGGTGCACCGACGTGGCGCACGGTGTGGCACGTCGTGTTGCCCACGGCGCGTTCGGGCCTGACGACGTCGGTGATCCTCGGCGTCGCGCGCGGCGTCGGCGAGACGGCGCCGATCCTGCTCACCTCGGGCGTGACCGCGGTCATGAACAAGAACCCGGTGAAGGGCCCGATGATGTCGCTGCCGTTGCAGGCCTTCGAGTTCGTGCGCTCGCCGCAGTCGGCCTTCATCGAGCGCGGTTACGCCACCGCTTCGGTGCTGATGATCCTCGTGCTGGTGCTCTTCGTCACCGCCCGCATCCTCGGCGGGAAACCGGCGGGCCAGATCAGTGACCGGCAGCGACGGGCGCTGGCGCGCAAGTCGCTGCGCGACCTCCAACGCTTCGAAACAAAGGCGAGTGCTGCATCGTGAACTGGAATCGTCTCCGCCCCTTGGCGGCGCTCGCGGTGGTGGCGCTCGCGTCGGTTCCGGGACAGGCGCGGGCCGACAGCTACGTGCGCATCTCGGGCGAGGGCTCGTCGTGGGCGGCCAACGCCATCGACGACATGCGGGTGAACGTGAAGCAGTTCGGCATCACCGTCGACTACAACCCGAGCGGTTCGTCGTCGGGCCGCAAGAACTGGCTCAACGGCACCGTCGACTTCGCCGCGTCCGACATCCCCTTCCAGTTTCATCCGGAGGACGGATCGGCGCCCGAGAATCCGGCGCCGGGGAGCTACGCGTACATACCGGTGACTGCCGGTGGTACGTCGTTCATGTACAACCTGCACATCAACGGGCAGCGGGTGACGAACCTGCGCCTGTCGGGGACCAACGTCGCCAAAATCTTCACGGAAAAGATCACGAAGTGGAACGACCCCGCGATCCAGGCTGACAACCCGGGGCTCACGATGCCCGATCGGCCGATCGTGCCGGTGGTGCGCTCCGACGGTTCGGGCTCAAGCGCCCAATTCTCGAACTGGATGATCCACACGCACAACGACGTGTGGATGGACTTCTGTCAGCGCTCCGGGCGCGCCCCGGCGTGCGGCTTCACCTCCTACTACCCGACCGTCACCGGGATGATCGCCCAGAACGGCGACCTGGGCGTGGCGTCCTACGTGTCGCAGAACTTCGCCGACGGCGCCATCGGCTACGTCAACTACTCCTACGCCATCAACCAGGGCTTCCCGGTGGCGAAGGTGCTGAACGGCGCCGGCTATTACACCGAGCCGACGCCCGAGAACGTGGCGGTGTCGCTGCTCAAGGCGCGCATCAACCAGGACGCCAACTCGGCCGACTACCTGACGCAGATCCTCGACGACGTCTACACCGACACCGACCCACGCAACTACCAGCTCTCGTCGTACTCGTACTTCATCCTGCCTACGACCGTGCACGGGCAGTTCAACGCCGACAAGGGCAAGACGCTCGGCAAGTTCATGTACTACGCGATGTGCGAAGCGCAGCAGCGCTCGGCGTCGCTCGGCTACTCGCCGCTGCCGATCAACCTCGCCCAAGAAGGCCTCGACCAGATCAAGAAGATCCCCGGTGTCGTGGTCGAGGACGTCGACATCACCAAGTGCAAGAACCCGACGTTCTCGCCCGACGGCACCAACCTGCTGGCCGATCACGCCCCCCAGCCGCAGGCGTGCGACCAGCAGGGGGCCAACCAGTGCCCCGACGGCACCGGCGGCGCGAAGAAGGTGAAGACGGCCGTCAAGCCGACCGCCAGCGGCGGGCAAGGCCAGCGCGGCCCTACCGGCACCACCGCGAGCAAGGGGGGCGCAACGAAAGCGGCGACGTCGAGCGGGAGCAGCGGCGGGACCACACCGGTGACGGCGGCGGATGGTTCGACGGTGCTCGCGGCTGACAACACGGCGTCGGGGTCGCTTGGCGGCAGTGCGAACGCCGCCGATCCGGTGGCGTCGCCCGTCGTGCTGACGGCGCCCGCGGGTTGGAGCGCGGCGCAGTCGCTGATCGTGCTCATCGGCTTGTTCATCTGCGCCCTCGTCATCGCGCCGCCGCTGTTGTGGAGCCGCCTGGTGGGCGATCGGCGGAAGACCCTGTCGTGACCCGCGATCAGTTTCGCCGCTACGTGCGCGGCGTCGCCGCCGTCGCGCTCGTCGCCGGCATCTCCGCCGCGCCGGCGCACGCGTCGAGCGTGACCGGCAGCGCCGGCATCGACACGTCGCTGCCCGACACGGCGTCGGCGGTGACGGTGAACGGCCGCGGCGCGTTCTCGAACCTCAAGGTCACCATCAATCAGACGAAGGACCTCGTCAACCAAGCGGTATCGCTCAAGTGGACGGGCGGCGCCGGCACCAAGCAGCAGCCGGGCATCTTCGCGGCGAACTACCTCCAGGTCTTCGAGTGCTGGGGAGACGACGACGGCACGAACCCCGCCAACCCCGGTCCACCGCCCGAGCAGTGTGCCCAGGGCGCGAAGGAAGCCGTTTACGGCACGCAGGGTCCGAACTTTCCACCCGCCAGCTACGCGGCGCAGCGCATCATCTCGCGCGACGGCTGGGACAACTTCGACCCGGCGGACGGAGTCGTCGAGCCGACGACGGGCGCGCTGTGGAAGCCGTTTCGCGCCGTCGACGGGACCACCGTTGGTGTCGGTTACAACCCCGACTTCGATCCCGCGGTCGAGGGCGGCTCATTCTGGGTCAACCCGTTCTTCAACTCCGTGACAACGAATGAGATCGCGGGCGCGCGCACGTTGAGCAACGGCACGGGCGGCGAGCTGTTCGAAGTCCACACCGGCATCGAGGACACGGGTCTTGGTTGCGGACAGCAGCGTCAGGTATTGCCCGACGGCTCCAAGAAGGTGCCGCAGTGCTGGATGGTGATCGTCCCGCGTGGGACGCCTGCCGACGAGAACGTCGGGACTCCATACGAAGACAACCCCGACTTCTGGGGCGTGATGACGTCGCCGCTTTCCCCAAGTGCGTGGAAGAACCGAATCGCGGTTCCGCTCGAGTTCAACCCGATTGACACTGCGTGTCAGCTCGGTGGTGACTCGACCCAGATCGGCGGGAGTGAACTCGCACTCCCGGCGGTCTCGAATTGGGAACCGAAGCTGTGTTCCGTTCCCGGCCTGCCGCCGTTCAGCTACTCACGGCTTTCGGACGAGCCGGCGCGCCGGCAACTCGTGGCCGCCGAGGAGGGAGCGCCGGGGATGGTCGTGGTGTCGCGTCCAATCGACGGCGATCTGCTCGACCCCGACGACCCCGTCGTGTACGCGCCGCTGACGCTGAGTGGCCTCGTCGTCGGTTTCAACATCGAACGCAACCCGTCGATCAACGCCGACAAGGACGCACAGGAACTGAACGGCCTGCGCTTCGCCAAGATGAATCTGACGCCGCGCCTCGTCGCGAAACTGCTCACCCAGTCCTATTTGTGGTCGGTGAAGATCAAGCAAAGCCCGCCGTACGACTGGCTCAAAGGCCAGCCCGATCACCTCGGCGTGGACCCTGACTTCCTCCAGTACAACCCGGAGTTCAAAGAAGACTTCGTCATCAACCGGCGCAACTTCTCCGGCTTCATCATGCCGGCGGCGAACTCCGACGCGGCGCGGCAGCTGTGGGACTACGTGTTGGCCGATCCCGAGGCGCGCGCCTGGCTCGACGGCAAGCCCGACCCGTGGGGCATGAAGGTCAACCCGGTGTACGCCACCAAGGTCGACGCCAACAGCACCGGCGTCGCCTTCGGCGATCCGTTGCCCGACAACTTCCCGAAGGCCGACCCGTACTGTTACCAGTCGCCGCCGGTCGGCACCAAGCACGTCGTGCCGAGCGCGCTGTGCGGGACCGACTGGTTGCCCTACACCGAAACGTTTCGCGACGCGGCTAAGGAAACCCGCGCCGCCGACGACGGCGCCAAGCTCGAGGACAACCCTTTTGCCGACCAGCCGGCCGACGTGTGGAAACGCCAGCCGCCGCAGGCAATCGCCCGCACGATGATCGCCATCACCGACGCGGCGTCGGCGGCCAATTTTGGCCTTCAGACGGCGAGCCTGAGCCGCGCTGGTGACGACGGCGATAACCGCGCGTTCATCTCGCCGACCACCGACGCGCTGGCGGCGGCGGTCGGGGGCATGACACCCAAGACCGAGCAATCAGTGCTCGAGCCCGACCCGTTGGCCAAGGTGTCGGGGGCGTACCCGCTGGCGGTGCTCACGTACGCGGCGATCAAGCCGCTCGACCTCACGACCGAACAGCGATCCGCCTACTCGCAGTTCGTCAACTACGCCGCGACCGACGGCCAGGTGTCCGGCTTCGACCTCGGCAACCTGCCGCCCGGTTATGCCCCGCTGCCGGCGATGCTCAAGACGCAGTCCGTCAACGCCGCCAAAACGATCGTGACACTCACCGCCGCCACCGCGGCCGACGTCGTCAACGGTGATCTCAACTCTGACGGCGGCAGCGGTTCGGAGTCGTCGTCGTCGTTCGGCGGGGACTTCAGCGCAGCGTCGTCGGTGTTCGGCTCGGGGACCGACGCGGCGACGATCACGACCCCGCAGCTCGCCAGCGGCCCGGCCGCGACCAAAGCCAAGCGCGTCCTCACCCCGGCGGTCGCGGTGCCCTTCACCCGCTTTGCGCTGCCGGCGCTCGGTTTGATTGCGTTGCTCGGGCTCTTGGGCGCGACCGAGATCACCAAGCGGCCCCGTAGCGCGGGGGACGTGTCGTGAAGCGCGTTCTGGTGGCAATCGCGGTTGGTGTGGTCGCGCTCGCGACGCTGGCCGGGCCGGCAGTGGCGGCGGTCGGCGAGCGTGCCGGTCGCGCCGTCGTCGTCGGGACGGACTTCGTCACGCCGCTCAAGGGCGGCAGCAGCAAGACCGAGTTCTCCTTGGCGGTGCCCCGCGGCGCGGCGTGCCAAGGCGACAGCGCGGATGGCCAGTACCGGGTGCAGAGCTTCCTCGTGCCTGCCAAGGTCGACGTCGGCACGTTGCTGTTCCAGGACCTCAAACCGCAGGCCGACGACAGCTTCGTGCTGTACGACCCCGCGACGTTGCCCTACTGGAACACCTTCACAGACAAGGCAGGCGCCAAGGGGGGGCCGGGGCGCATCATCGACATTCCGGTGCTGAGCTTCGCCGTGTTCGGCGAGCAGCCGGGACTGCTCAAGCCCGGCCGCTACCACGTCGGGATCGCCTGCACCAGGTTCGCGAAGACGACGCGCTACTGGTCGAGCGACATCCTCATCACGGCGGATCCGCACGACCAGCCGGCCCACATCGCCTGGCGCGTCGTGGACCCGCCGAAGAAGCCGGGTCGGGCCCTCAGCTCGTATCTGGCCTACATCGTCTTCGGCGTCATCGCCGTGCTCATCCTCGTCGTCATCGTCAAGCCCGACAAGAAGGTCGACGCCGACGCCACCGACCGCGACGCCAAGGTGACGGTGTGAGGGTGATCCTCCTCCTCGCCTTCGCCGCCTCGGGCTCGCTGCTGTTGTTGCCGTCCTCGCGCGCAGCCGCGGCCACGGGTGGCACGGCCGAGATCGTCACGGAAGGCAACGGCACGCCGGGCAGCCGCGCCACGCTCGACGCCGGCAACGCCGGCACCAACTTCTCGCTCAAGCTGCCCGACGGCGCGGCGTGCAGCGGCGACAGCCAGAGTGGGGAATACCGCGTGCAGTCCTTCATGGTGCCCGCGAGCGTCGACCCCGCCACGCTCACCTTCGACGGCGGCGGCCCGATCCCGAACGGACTCGGCGCCGCGCTGCGCCAGCCGCTGTTCCAGACCAATACGGCCCCCTTCGTCAACGGCGCCACCAACGTCGCCGCGCACCCTGGCGGCCCGGGCGTCATCATCGACATCCCGGCGTTCAATCTCGCTGTGCTGCCGCCCGCGCAGGTGCCCGCCGGCGACTACCTCGTCGGCATTGCCTGCACCAAGGGCGAGGCCGGGCCCAAGCAGCTCGACCGGTACTGGTCGGCCACGCTCCACCTGGGTGCCGCCGCGACCGCGGGCGCACCATTGTCGTGGACGGCCGCAGGCAGCGCCGGCGCCGCGAAAAGCAGCGCTGGCACGGCGACGACCGTTTCCCGTCACGGCGCCACCGCGAAAGCGTCCGCCGCCAGTGCGGCTGCCGCGGCGAAGCGTCGCGATGCCCGCGCGGCCGCCGAGGCCGCGAAGCCCGGTGGGCAACCGTCGTTCAACCCGCCCTTCATCGGCGCACCCTCGCGCCTTGCTCTCGGTATCGGCGCGGCGCTGCTCGGCCTCCTCGGCGTGCGCCTGGCCTTTCTCTTCCGTTCGCAACGACTCACGAAAGACACCATTTGATGCGTCTCCCTGCCCCCCGCTCCCGCCGCGTCGCCCTGCCCGCGGCGCGCTTCGCCACCGGCGCGTTCGCCGCTGCGTTCGTCGTGGCGCTGCTCGGCCTCGGGTCGGCGGCGCAAGCGGCCACCGACGGCGGAGGCTCCACGGTCGTGTCTCCAAACAGCCCCTCGGACCCGAACGCCGGCCAGCCGCTCGGCTCCGGCGGTAGCGCGACGCAATTCACGCTCAAGTTGCCTTCCGGCGCGGCGTGCTCGGGTGATACCGCCACTGGCGGTTACCACGTCCAGAGCTACATGGTCCCTTCGACGGTCGGCCCGGCGACGGTGACTTATGACGCGCAGGGTCCGTCGCCGCAGGCATTTGGCTCGGGTGGTTCGTTCCGCATGCCGTTATGGATCGCCACGCAGCAGTCGCCCTACGTCAACGCCGCGACCAACCTCAACGACGGTTTCATCATCAACATCCCGAGCTTCGACTTCACGCCTTACTCGCCCGGTGACATTCCAGCCGGCACGTACAACGTCGGCATCGCCTGCACGGACAGTCACAACGTGCTCGACAAGTTCTGGAACACGCAGATGACGTTCACGACCAGCGCGGCCGATAGCCCGGCGCAGGTGACCTGGACGGCCCAGGCAACCGGGGGCGGCGGCGGCACGACGACGACGTCGACCACGGTCGCCGGTGGTGGTGGCGGCGGGGGTACGACCACGACGTCGACCACGGTCGCGGGCGGTGGTGGCGGCACGACAACCACGACGGTCGCCGGGGGCGGGACGACGTCGACGACGCGGCCTATGACCACCACGACGCTCGCGCCATCGGGCGGCGCCACCGTCACGACGAGTCCCGCCGGCAGCAGCGTCGGCGACCGGACCCTCAGCCGCACCGGCCACAACATCACCGGGCTCCTGGCCCTCGGCGTACTGGCGCTCATTTGCGGCCGCATCGCCTTCTTGCTTGCTCGACCTACCTCGATGAAGGGAAGCCATTTCCAGTGACGAACCTCCTCCACAAGCGACGCCTGCGCGTCGGCGTCGTCGTCGGCGCCGTCGGCGCGCTCGTCGGTCTGTTCGGCGCCTTCAGCCTCGCGGCCACCAGCGGCGGCTCCGCTCAGGTCACGAACCCGAGCAACGGTCAGCCCTTGGCGGCAGGTGGAAGCCAGACCGACTTCACGCTCAAGTTGCCCTCGGGCGCGGCGTGCTCGGGCGACACGGCCACGGGTGGTTACCACGTGCAGAGCTACATGGTCCCCTCGACGGTGGACCCCTCGACGGTGACTTACGACGCCCAGGGGCCATCGCCGCAGCACTACAACTCGGGCGGCGAGTTCCGCATGCCGCTGTGGATCGCCGGGGCGCAGCAGTCGTACGTCAACGCCGCCACCAATGTGACGGATGGCGTGATTATCAACATCCCGAGTTTCGACTTCGCCGTTTACTCGCCCGGAGACATTCCCGCGGGCACCTACAACGTCGGTATCTCCTGCACCAACAACCAGAACGTGCTCGACAAGTTCTGGAACACGCAGATGACCTTCGTTGCTGACGCCGCCGACAGCCCGGCGCAGGTGACGTGGACGGCGTCGACGCCGGCCACGACGACCACGACCGTGGCGCCGACGACGACGACCAGTGCGCCGACGACGACGAGTACCACCGTGGCCCCGACGACGACGACGAGCACCACCGTGGCCCCGACGACGACGACCGTCGCCCCCACGACGACGACCACGCACCCGACGACGACTACGACCGTCGCCCCCACGACGACGACATCGACGACGGTGGCACCGACGACCACCACGACCGTCGCGCCGACGACGACCACCACGGTCGCGGGCGGCACGACGACCACCACGACCGTCGCGCCGACGACCACCACCACGGTCGCCGGCGGTACGACCACGACCACGGTCGCCAGCGGCACCACGACCACCGTCGCCGGCGGCACGACCTCGACCACGAGCAGCCCGACGAGCACCGAGACGCTGAGCGTGTCGTCGGGCACGCCGGGCGGGCAGGTCGCCGTCACCGCGACGGGCTTCAAGCCGAACTCGACGGCGCAGATCGTCTTCCACTCGGACCCGGTAACGCTGGCCACCGTCACCGCGAGCGGCACCGGTGTGGTCCAGGCGACCGTCACCATTCCTTCCACCGCTCCGTCCGGTAGCCACACCATCGAGGTCGCGGGTGTGGCGCCCGACGGTTCGGCTCGCAGCGTGAGCGCGTCCTTTACGGTCACGCTCGCCCGCACCGGTTCGGACTGGACCTTCGTCGAAGTGCTCGGGCTTCTCCTGCTCGTGTCCGGCGCCGCCGGCGTGTACTTCGGTCGCCCGGCGCCGCTCAAGCACGGCATTCGCCGGTGACCTCGACCTCGCCGTCGTTGCCGCTCCGGCTGCGGCGGCTGGGTCTGCGGCGTCGCGGCGCTGAGGCCACGCACATGTCGACGGCGCGCCCCGACGTCGTGCCGCTCACCGGCGCGGCCGCGGTTGTCCGCGCCGCGCTCGTCATCGTCAGCGTGCTGACCTTCAGCCTCGTGCTCGAGTTGGTGTTCGTGAGCCCGCTCCAGGCGCGCGCCGCCCAACAGCGCAAGTTCGACCAGCTGCGCCACGACCTCGCCGCCGGCACCGCGCCGCTCGCCGCTGGGGATCTCAAGGGGAAGGTCGGTGCGCCGGTGAGCTTCCTCCAGATCCCGGCGATTGGTTTGCGGCAGGTGGTCGTGGAGGGCACGAGCGCCGGACAGCTGTTCCAGGGCCCGGGCCACCGGCGCGACACTGCGTTGCCCGGTCAGGCCGGCATCAGCGTGGTGATGGGCCGCCGCGCCGCGTTCGGTGGACCGTTCGCCCGCATCCCGAGCTTGAAGAAGGGTGACCCGGTGAAAGTGACGACCGGTGCCGGCGTGTTCGAATACCGCGTCATCGACGTGCGTCGCTCGGGCGATCCGGCGCCGTCGGCGCTCAAGGGCACGCAGGGCCGCCTCGCCCTCGTCACCGCGGACGGCCCGGAGTTCGCCCCCAACGGGATCGTGATCGCCGACGCCGACCTCGTCGTGCCGGGGCTGGGCGGCAAGGGTCCGCTTCTGAGCGCCAAGACATTGCCCGACGCCGACAAGCTCATGGCGGTCGATCTCTCCTCGTTGTGGCGTCTCGTGTTGTGGCTGCAGGCGTTGATCGGAGCCGTGCTGCTGGCGCTGGTGGCGTGGGTGCGTTGGCATCGCGCCAAGACCTGGATCGTGTTTCTTCCGATGCTGCTGCTGGTGGGTTTGATGACCGCCGGCGAGTTGGCGCGTGTCCTGCCGAATCTGCTGTGAACCCCGGAGACCCCATGTCCGAAACCGCAACTCCCGTCACCACATCAGACGAACGGATCCTGCACACCTTCGCCCCCGGCGCCGTCGTGCAACTCGTCAAGGGCGACTCGTCGTCACCGGAAGCCGACGTCGTGCAGCTGGCACCGGCGACCCTGCGCGTGACCGACCGCCGCGTCTCCGCGCTCGTGGGCGACAAGGACTGGTCGTGGGGTTTCGACTTCCTCGAGTCGGTGCAGCACAGCGTCAACGGCGCGTGGACGATCCTGCCGGTACCGGGTGTCCCGGATCACGGTGTGGAGCCGCGTCCCGAAGACGTCGTCGCCTTCCGCTGGGCCCTCGAACGCGCCTTCGCCGCCGCCCGCCCGGAACCCGAGCCTGAGCCCGCGCCCGCGCCCGTGCCCGAGCCCGCGCCAATGCCGGCGCCGGTCGTCGAGGTTGTTGCCGAACCCGAACCGACCGCGGTCGAGGTTGCGGCAGCGCCGCCAGCGCCAAGCGAACTGGCGACCCTCGAGGCGCGCTCGATCACCGCCTGGTTCGGTGATCACCGCGTGCTGGATCGTGTCTCCCTCGTGATGCCGGCGGGGCAGGTGACGGCGCTCATCGGCCCGTCAGGCTGTGGCAAGTCGACATTCCTGCGCATCCTCAACCGCATGCACGAGATGGTCCCGTCGGCGTCGCTGGCGGGCGAGGTCCTCCTCGACGGCGAGGACATCTACGACGCCTCGCGCAAGCTGACGGATGCCCGCCGTCACATCGGCATGGTGTTCCAGAAGCCCAATCCGTTCCCGGCGATGTCGATCTACGACAACGTCGTCGCCGGGTTCCGGCTTACGGGCACCAAGATTTCGGCCTCGGAAAAGGACGACGTGGTGGAAACGTGCCTGACCAAGGCCGGCCTGTGGACCGAGGTGCGCGATCGCCTGCGCCAGCCGGGCGGCGGCCTTTCCGGCGGCCAGCAGCAGCGCCTGTGCATCGCGCGGTCACTCGCCATCAAGCCCCGGGTGCTGCTCATGGACGAACCGTGCTCGGCCCTCGACCCGACGTCGACGCGGCGCATCGAGCAGACCATCGTGGAGCTCAAGTCGGAGGTCACGATCGTGATCGTCACGCACAACATGCAGCAGGCCAATCGCGTCTCGGACCAGTGCGCGTTCTTCCTCGCCGAGGCCGGACAACCGGGCGTCATCGTCGAGTTCGGCGACACCGAGGCGATGTTCCACAACCCCATCGACGAGCGCACGAACGCCTACGTGAACGGGCGCTTCGGCTAGGTGCGAAGGCGTCGTTGAGTTGGTCCTAAGTGTTCACCTGCGGGCCACCTCGTCGCCAAAGAGGGCTGACAGAGTCCAGAACGCGGGCGCGGGAGGGATCTCTTCGTGGCCGTCTGTACGTGCTCACGACCCAAGGGGATCACTCACCACTCATGTTCACCTCTACCTTCAAGCGCAAGGCTGCGAAGGTGGCTGCACTCGCCATCACGGGTGCACTCGCCGTGCCTTTGCTCTCTTCCAGCACCGCTCAAGCGGACCCGCGCCAGCACACCGACCAACTGGTCGGCGTGGGTTCCGACACGATTGAAGCCGTCTTCAACGCCTTCGGCGGTGAAAGCAACGGCACCTACTACACCCCGGTGCACACCACCGGCACGACCAACTTGTTGCAGTTCTCGTCGTGGAACGCGCTGGCGCCCGCCGAGCACTCCAACCTCACCTGCATCAGCCCGCGTGCTCTGTTCAACGCCTTCCAGCGTCCGCGTGGTTCGACGAACGGTCGCGCCGCGCTCAGCCGCGCCCTTGACGGCGCGGCGTTCCACGAGACCGGTGGTGACGCTGCGTGTGACAACAAGGCGACTTCGGGCATCGTCGACTTCGCTCGCTCCTCGAGCGGCAGCGTCGTGACGGGCACCGACCGCCTTAGCTACATCGCCGTTGGCGGCGACGCCATCAGCTACGCGTACGCGGCCACTCCCGGCACGACCGTCCTCACCGACTTCACCGACGCTGAACTGAAGACCATCTTCACCGACAGCGGCAACGGCACGACGGTGCGCGGCACCCTTGTCATCCCGTGCGACATCCAGCACGGTTCGGGGACGCAGGGTGACTGGCCGGGTCTCATCGGTAGCCCCGTCGACAAGAACACGATCGCTGCCTCTGCGGCGTTGTGCGACTCGCTGAGTCCGGGCATCGACGGCACGGGCGCCATCGAGGAGAACCACATCAACCAACTCGAGGCCAAGGCTACGGCGTGGTTGAACGCCAACCCCGGCGGCCACGCCGAGTTCATCATCGGCCACGGCGTGTCGTCGTTCATCGCCCAGTCCAACCTCAAGGCACCGTCGAATCTCGGTACCAGCGGCTTGAGCGGTGAAGGCGCGATCGACTTCGGGTCGGGCGTGACTGCGCCGGTAACGGGCACCGCGCCCAACCTGGTCGCCAACGCGACGTTCTACGGCTCGCACTACGGCCGCCACGTCTACATGGTGTGGCCGAAGAGCGTCGTCGAAGGCCTCGGCAACGCGCCGATCAAGTCCATGGTCGTCGGTAGCTCGTCCCGGTTCTGCCAGGAGACGGCCACGATCCAGGCCTTCGGCTTCCTCGATCTCGGAGCCGGCTGCGGCGCCATCGAGAAGCACAGCGACTACTTCGCCAACGCGTAGGCATCGCTGACGTACTTGGGTCGCTCATGAAGCGAGCGGATAGGTCGCCTGGCTCGGCTCGCCTATCCGCTCGACTTCGGGCTCCCTTCGAAGACTGCTCACAAACAAGCTGATTCTCCTAAGAGAGGAATTCCATCGTTGCATACTCGCCTTAAGCGCGCCCTCGCGGCAGCCACGGGTCTTGCCCTGGCCGCCGGTGTGGCGCCCTTCCTGAACGTGTCGCCCGCTTTCGCGGACGGCACGCTCAGCGGTGCTGCGACCATCAAAACCTCTGGTGGTGCTGCCAACCTCCAGAGCGGTGATGGCTCGACGACCTTCACGCTGCGTCCGACTGCCGGCGCCGTGTGTCCGGGTGACGGCACTGCCGGTTATCGCGTCCAGACCTACATGGTCCCGAACTCGGTCGACACGACCAAGCTGGAGTTCGACTCCGGCGGTCCGCTCGTGCCGCCGACCTACGCTGGTCAGAGCGTCGGCTCGACGTTCATCCAGCCGCTGTACACCACGACGGGTTCGCCCATCCTGAACCAGGCGCCCAACGCTGGTGACGGTGCGATCCTGCCCCTGCCCGATGCCAACTTCGAGGTGTTCTCGCCCGGCGACATCCCCGCCGGCGTCTACAAGCTCGGCATCGCCTGCACCCTCGGGTCGGCGAGCGCCACGCAGCTGAAGAACTTCTACGAAGTGAAGATGACGGTGTCGTCGCCCGGCGGCGGCAACGCCAACATCCACTGGGAGAACGGCACCGCCCCGGATCCGTCGACGATCACGTCGGTGACCCCGGGTACGACGACCGCCACCAGCGGCCAGGCGTCGGTTGCCTTCACGAACCCCGCCGCCAACCCGGCGCTGACCGACTGCGTCATCGAAGTCGGCACGACGCCCGGCGGTTCCGAGTTCAACTCCGGCGTCAGCGGTTCGTGCACCTCGCCGCGCACCGTCACCGGTCTGGCCTACGGCACGCAGTACTACTTCCGCCTGCACACGGTGAACTCGGTGGGCATCAGCGCTGACTCGAACGAACTCAGCGGCACGCCCGTTCGCGCGGCGGTCGCCAATCTGTCGGCCACGCCGTCACCGAACACCGTCACCCTCAACTGGGACGACGCCACCCTGCTCGGCACCGACAGCTACAACGTCGACTATTGCACGCTGCCGGCCACCAGCCCTTGCCTGCCGGCTTCGGCGGGTCACGTGGCGACCGACACGCGCAGCACGTCCGACGACACCGTCGGCTCGCTCGTGGCCGGTCAGCTCTACACCTTCACGGTGACCTACGGCGCCGCCGGCACCTCGCTGGCGTCGTCGGTGCAGAGCACCCCGCTGTCGAATGCCATCCTGCTCCAGGACATCACCGTTGGTCGTCCGAACGGCACGCTCGTGCTGACGCAGGTGTGCGGCAAGTGGGATGCCATGCCGGCCGAGACGGCGCAGTACGGCTTCCCGGGCGGCCTCGACGCCTCGGCGGCCAGCGCCACCGGTTCGCAGCCCACGGGTGAGAACGCCACGTCGTATGGCCAGTACCCGTACCCGCAGAACCCCGACGGCACGCCGAACGCGACGTACCCGACGCACTGCGGCATCGCCCTCGGCAACGCCAAGCTCGTCGCCGGTCCGGGTGCTGCGGGCACCAACGGCGTCGGTCAGTTCTTCGCCGCCGAAGGTCGCCTCAACCAGGTGACCGTCGTCGACACTCGTGACACCGACCCGGGCTGGACCGTCAACTTCGCCATGAGCGACCTGACGAACCAGAGCGACGCCACCACGATCAGCGGCAACGAACTCGGTTGGACCGCCCAGAAGACCGACACTCCGGCCTTCCAGGACGGCTACGGCCAGACCTACGACCAGGTGGTCAACTACGTGACCCAGACGGAGGTCCCGAACACCCAGGGCAGCGCAGGTGCGGGCACGGCGCAGGCCGTGATCCAGGCGCCGGATGCAACCCCGGGTCTCGGTATCGCCACCCTGGACGCGCGGATCAAGCTCCTCATCCCGATCCACGCCCACAACGGCAACTACGCCGGCACGCTGACCATCAACGCCCTGTAGTTCCAGTAGTTCGCAAGCAACGCTCGCGAGCGGTAGGGGACGGCTTCGGTCGTCTCCTACCGCTTGCGGTTTTTCACGGTAGAGAAGGAAGACTGCACGCATGAAGAAGTGGCGACGACTCGGGCTGGCCCTGGCCGCCGCTCTCGCGCTCGGCGCGACCGCTCCGCCGGCCCACGCCGCGAAGCCCGCGAAGTCGACGACGACAACGACCGCTCCCGGTACCCGCGATCCGATCGACGAGCCGATCGGCTCGGATACCGTCGTCAACGCGTGGGCCGTCGCACCGGTGGGGCCGTCGGTCGACCCCACCCAGCCGAGCGAGCGCCCGTTCCTCACGTATTCGGTGACGCCGGGACAAGTCATCCACGACGAGGTCGTCCTCTACAACTATTCGAACGTGCCGCTCGACTTCCGGCTGTATCCCACAGACGCGTTCAACAACGAGCAGGGTGCCTTCGACGCGCTGCCGGCGAATCAGAAGGCCAAAGACGTCGGTACGTGGGTCAAGGTCGACCAGGAGAACCTGGCGCTGCCGGCCAAGACGCAGGCGGTGGTGCCGATCACCGTGGCGGTGCCGCGCCAGGCGGCCCCCGGTGACCACGCGGGTGCAATCCTGGCCTCGAGCATCGCGCAGGGCACCGGCCCCGACGGCCAGGTCGTCAACGTCGACCGTCGCACCGGTACGCGCATGTACATCCGCGTCGCCGGCAAGCTGACGCCGCAGCTGACGATCACCAAAGTCACCAACACGTACAAGCCGTCGCTCAACCCGTTCTCCGGCAAGTCGGTCGTGTCCTACCGCGTCGAGAACCAGGGCAACGTGCGGCTGGCGGGCAAGCACCGCGTGTCGGCCAGCGGGCTGTTCGGGCTCGGCAAGAAGAACACGAAGCAGGCCGACGTGCCCGAGTTGCTCCCTGGTCAAGGCGTCACGCTGCACGCCACGTTCTCCGGCATGCCGGCGACCTTTCTCGACTTCGCCACCGCCAAGGTCGATCCCGACGACGTGCTGGCGCACCATCTCGGCGTGACGTCGCGGAGCGCGGCGACCCTCGCCGTTCCCTGGAGCGTGATCGCGCTCGCGACCATCGTCGCGTTGAGCCTCTACGCCCGACGGTCGTACCGAAGGCGCACCGCCGGGGAATGAGCCGAAGGCAGGCGGGGGCCGCTTCACTCGGCGCCGCCCTTATCGGGTTGGTGCTGTTCGCAACCGCTCCGGCGCGCGCCGCGACGCCGTCGGTCAGCGTCGCGCCCGCGGCCGCCGCGCCGGGACAGAAGGTGATCGTCAGCCTCAAGGGTTGGCCGAAGCAGCAGTCGGTTGTCATCACGATCTGCGGCAACGACGCCCACCGCGGCAGCGTCGACTGTGCCGTCACCCGCAGCCTCGGCTACGGCATCAGTCAGTTCCAACAGAGCGCGTCGGTGCCTTTCGAGGTCGCGGCACCGCCGGCGCCGTGTCCGTGCGTAATCGAAGTGACGAACTCGACGCAGTCGCTCGTCGCGTTCGCGTCGATCGAAGTTATCGGTCATCCCGTGGCGCCGATCGTGAACGCGGCGGACGAACCGCCGCTGTCGGTCGAGCTTTCGGTGCGTCGCGCCGGTGCCGGATTCGGCGCCTGGGTGCGGTCACAACTCGGCGGGGCGACGACGTACGCGCTGACGGTGCGGGTACACAACTTGGTGCCCGAAGCGCTGAGTGACATCAAGCTCACGGCGCGCGCCGGTCGCCGCGGCAACGACCAGGCGCGGTACGTGCGCATCAACGGACCGAGCACGCTCGCCGCCGGAGCAACGTGGACGCACACGCAGCGCGTGCGCGTGCCCGCGCCCGTCATCGGCAAGCTGCACTGGACCGTGGCGGCGAGCGGCGCGGGCCCCATCACGAGCGTCAGCGCGACGACCAGCAATCACGCGCTCCTCTTCGTGGTGCTCCTCATCGCCTTGCTGGCGGACGCGTCGTGGTTCGCGCAACGGGTGATCCGCAAGCGCTACCGCCGGCGCGACGAGTCCGAGTCCGAGCCGGAGGTCGTGCAGGCGCCACTGAGTTACGCCGAGTCGATCCTGGCTCAGCCGATTGCGCCCGCAGAGCCAGGCCCAGAGGCGACGCCGTAGTGACTACGAAAGCGGCCCTCCCGAATCGGGAGGGCCGCTTTCGTAGTTACTTCTTCTTGTTCTTCTTGCGCTTCTTCTTGTCCTTCTTCTTGTCCTTCTTCTTCGACAAGGTCAGTCCCCCTTCCTTGATCGAGTCAACGACCCGTTGACGACTGCGTCAATGATCTGTTGACGAGGGCACGTCAACGTACCATTGACGTCGCGTATCGGCAACAATGGCGTGGTGAAGGCCAGCGACGCGAAGCGTGTGTCCACTGTGGTGAAGGCGATGCGCGAGTTGCCGCGCGAGTCCGATGCGTTGTTGCAGCTGGCGCTGATTCGACGGGCGCGCGAGGCGATCGAGCGACTCGAAGCGGCCCACGTTGCTTCGGCGCGCTCCGGTGGCGCGACGTGGACGGAGATCGGCGAGGTTTACGGCCTCACCAAGCAGGGCGCGCAGCAGCGCTTCCGCGCTCGGTAGTCAATCTTCGAATTCGAGGCGGGCGAGCCACAGGCCGGGCGCGTCGATCTCGGCCGGAGTCGGCAGGCCGTTCTTCTTCGTCCACAGTTGCGCGAGCGCGTCGGGATCGGCGCGCTCGATAACGCCCTCGACGAATTTCTCGCCGCGGCTGTGCGTCTCGGGGCCGAGCGACAACCCGAGCATGCGCTCGGCGAATTTCTGGTCCTCGTCCTTGCCCATTCGGCGGCGCCGCAGCGCTTCGGACAGCACCGCCGGCTGGCCCGTGATGCGCGGGCCGACGACGTCCATCACGTGATCGACGACACCCAGGATGGCGGCGATCGCGGCGGTCAACTGCGAAAGCGTGGCGCGCTGCGCGTCGGTCTGGATGGCGCCGAGGAGGACTTCGGGATTGCCGAGGATGCGTTCGAGCGATGCTGCGTCGGTCGGATCGATCTCGCCGAGGTGGTCCTCGATGCCCGACGAGTCGACGTTGAACCCGCCGACGTATTCGGCGACGAGTTGGTTGACGCGTGCCCGCACCGGCTCGGCCGAAAGGATCACGTGGTAGGCCAACTCTTCGACGAGGACCCACAGACGCAGGTCGTCGATCGGCAGGTTCCATTCCTCGGCGAAGGCGTCGATGTTGGCGGGCAGGATCTGCACGCGGGCGCCGGCGGGGCGCGGGAGCGGCAGGTCGTACGGGCCGAGGCCGCGCTGGGCCAGTTGGCCGACCATCACCCCGGCCTGCATGCCGATGAGCACTGGGCTCATCATCTTGCCGAGGCCACCGAGGAAGCCGGCCATCTCGTCGAGCTCGTCAGACGCGTCCGGCGCCTGGGCGTTGCTGACCGATTCGGCCAGCCGTTCGAGGATCGGCTTGTAGGCGTCGAGGGCGGTGGCCGCCCACTCGGCGCGCGTGGCGATCTGCACGGCGGCGGCGGCCGCTTCGATAACGAGACCGGTCGCCTCACCGACGTGCAACGCCGCGATGGTGAACAACTCCTCGTAGCGCATGCGCTGCACCGGATCGACGTTGGGCTCGCTCTTGCCACCCGTCGCCACCCACAAACTCGTCTGGCGAGCAATGTCGTAATTGAGGCTTCCCGCCTGTTGGAACATGCCGGCGAGGTCCTTGAACAGGGGGATGCCGTCGAACGGGTTCCCCCCGACTGGACCGTCGTCTGTCATAAGCGCCATCGTAGAGGGATGGCGACGACGGCAGTTCTCGGGGCACATACGTCAGTAGGCGCCGCGATCGCACGGCGCCTGCGCAACACCGGGCACGCGGTGATCGACGCCAACGCGTCGGGATCGGCCATCGAACTGAAGGCCACGCTCGCCGGCGCCAGTGCGGTGGTGCACGCCGCCGACCCGTCGGCCACCGAGGAGGTGCTCGACGCCGCGGCCGGCATCGGCGCCGACCACGTGGTGCTGCTGTCGACCGCGGCGGTCTACGGCGCCTGGGCCGACAACCCCGTCCCGCTGACCGAGGACGCGATCATGCGACCCAACCCCGGCATCGACGAGGTGTTCGCCCGGGCCGAGATCGAGCGGCGGGCTCACGAGTGGGCGGCCGACCATCCGGCGTGCCGCGTCACCATCCTGCGGCCCTGCACCGTCGTCGTGCCCGGTGGACCCGACTGGCCCGCGGCTGAGTTCGACGGTGTCTCGGGGCTCGGCTCGGGTGACGGGACGCGTCCGGTGCAGTTCCTCCACGTCGAGGATCTCGCGGCGGCGGTGGCCGTCGTGCTCGACAACGGCATCACCGGCGTGCGCAACGTCGCCCCAGCCGGTTGGATCACCGAGGACGAGGCGCGGGCGCTGTCGGGCGGGCGCGTGGTGGCGCTGCCCGAGCAGGTGCGCAACGTCGCCCGTCGGCTTCGCCTCGGCAAGACGATCGACCGCGGCACCGCCGCGCTGACGCAACACCCGTGGGTGGTGGCGAGCGACGCGTTGCGCAGCGAAGGCTGGACGCCGGTGTACGACAACCGCGAGGCACTCGTCGCCACCCGCCGGCCCACCTGGTACCAGCGGCTGTCGCCCACGAAGCGTCAGGAACTGTCGATGGTGGCCATCGGCGGCGCGGCGGCGACGGGTCTGGCGGCGGCGGGCATCGCCATCGCCCGGCGCATGCGCAAGCCCTAGCCAATCGGTATGCGGAATGTGCCCCATCGGGGCACATTCCGCATACCGATTGCGGCTTAGTCGCGGGGCTGGAGCACCACGGTGAAGGTGTGGGCGTGCAAGCCGCGCCACACCGTCACCTTCACGCTGTCGCCGGCTTTGCGGCCGCGCACCGACACGACGACGTCGGCCATCGACTGCACCGGCTTGCCGTTGACGGTCATGATCACGTCCTGGCTCTTGATGCCGGCGCGGGCAGCGGGACTCCCGCTCACGACTTCGCGCACGAGGGCGCCACCGTCGACGCCGAGCGTCTTGGCCATTGCCGGGTCGAGGTCTTCGCCGCGCACGCCGAGCCAGATGTGTACGACCTTGCCGGTCGTCACGATCTGTTCGGCGACGTCGCGCGCGATGTCGATCGGCGTGGCGAACCCGAGACCCTGTGCGGTGATGGCGTCGCCGCCGCCGACGGCGATGCCCGTCGTGATGCCGATAACGTTGCCGGCGGCGTCGACGAGCGCGCCGCCCGACGAGCCGGGCGAGATCGGCGCGTCGGTCTGGATCATGTCGACGAGCAGCGGGCCGTCGGGCGTGTCGAAGGGGCGATCGAGCGCGCTCACGACGCCCACGGTCACCGAAGGTCCGCCCTCGAGACCGAGGGGCGAACCGATGGCGATCGCCTGCTCGCCGACCTGCACGTTGCGCACGCTGCCGAGCGTGGCGGCCGGCATCTCGGCGTTGACCTTCAGCACGGCGATGTCGGTGTCCTCGTCGCTGCCGACGATGCGGGCGTCGAGGGCGCGACCGTCGGCGGCGATCACCTTCACGTTCGACGCGCCGTCGACCACGTGATGATTCGTGAGGATGTGGCCGTCGTCGCGGAACACGACGCCCGAGCCGCTGACCTTGCCGCTGTCGGTGTCGCCGGTGACCTGCACGATGGAGGGCCGCAGCTTTTGCGCCACCGCGACGGCGGGGTCGGTGCTGTCCGAAAGGCGGGCGCTCACGTTCTGGCCGACGGCGACGTGTTCGACGCTGCGTACCGGCAGTTCACGCGTCGAGAACCCGCCGACGGCCGCGATCAACCCGGCGGTGAGCAGCGCGCCTATGGCGCCGGCCAGCCCGGCGACAGCCCACGCGTTGGGTGACTTCGGGCGGGTGGCGGGGGCGGCGGTCCGGGCCGCCAGCGACGCCCCGATCTCGGACGGATGACGCCAGAGGCGGTCGTCGGGGTCGACCCAGCCGCGCTCGGACTCGTCGCCGGGCGAGTCGAGCGGATCCACGGCGTCGAGGTTACCGGCGGCATACTCACCGTAGGCATCGCCCCGCCTACGCTGGAAACCGACTCATGGGCAACCTTCTCTTCCTCGGACTCGCCGTCGTCTTCACTGCTATCGGCTGCACGATCATCTGGTTGCGGCAGCGCAAACCGAGCAGCGTCGACACGAGCGTCGACGCGTTCCGTCGCGAGCTGAACGCGCTCGCGCCTGACCGCGCACGCGAGCACGACGCCGACCGCTTCCGGGACGGCGACGCTGGCTAGAGACCTCGCCATCGATCTCGGTACGGCCAACACCCTCGTATACGCGAAGGGTGTCGGCATCGTGCTGAACGAACCGAGCGTGATCGCCCTCAACAGCCGCACCCAGGAGGTGCTGGCGATGGGACGCGAGGCCTGGCAGATGATCGGGCGCACGCCCGGCTACATCGTCGCGGTCCGGCCGCTGCGCCAAGGCGCCATCACCGACTTCGACATCACCCAGCGCATGATCCGCCTCCTGTTGCAGCGCGCCGGCGTGTCGCGGTTCAACCGGCCGCGGGTGTTGATCTGCGTGCCGTCGGCCATCACCGAAGTCGAAAAGCGCGCCGTCGAGGAAGCGGCGCGCCGCGCCGGCGCCGCCGCCGCGTTCCTGATCGAACAACCGATGGCAGCGGCGATCGGCGCCGGCCTCCCGATCCACGAGCCGCTGGGCAACATGGTCGTCGACGTCGGCGGTGGTACGTCGGAGACCGCCGTCATCTCGCTCGGCGGCGTGGTGGCGTTGAACGCGGTGCGCGTGGGCAGCTTCGACATCGACGCGTCGATCCAGTCCTATGTGCGCCGTGAGTTCGGCATCGCCATCGGGGAGCGCACGGCCGAAGAGATCAAGATGTCGGTGGGCAACGCCTTCCCCGAAGTCGAAGGGCTACCGCCCGGCGTCGAGGTGAGCGGGCGTGACCTCATGTCCGGTCTGCCCAAGACCGTGATCCTCACGCCCGAAGTCGTGCGCGAGGCGATCGAAGAGAACGTAAAGGCCATGACCGAGTCGGTGCTGCAGTGCCTGGCGCAGGCGCCGCCCGAGTTGGCCCAAGACCTCATCGAGCAGGGCATTCACCTCGTCGGCGGCGGCGGCATGCTGCACGGCCTCGACAAGCGCATCGCAGTGGAAGCCCAGATTCCGGTGCACCTCGTCGACGCCCCGCTCGAGTGCGTCGTGCTCGGCGCCGGGAAGTGCCTTGAATCCTTCGAGTCCTTGCGAGTGATGTTCATGGGCGCCGACCGCTAGGTCGAGCCCGACTGCCGTGTGCGGAGTTGCTCCGGCTTTGCCTGGAGCAACTCCGCACACGGGTTAGCGGCGGAGGTCTTCGGCGGCCTGGCGGACCTGCCAGTCGCGGTCGGTGAGGGCGCGGTCGATGGCAGCTTCGACGGCGTCGCCCTCGAAGGGCGCGAGGGCGAGCACGGCGCGGCGGCGCACGGCCGGCTTGTCGCTGCAGGCGATGAGGATGGCGTCGAGGCCGCGGGCGTCGCCGATGGCGCCGAGGGCGGCGACAGCGGCCTCGCGGCACAGCGGCTCTTCGTGACTCGTCGTCATGGTGCGCAGGGCGGCGATGGTGTCGTCGAGGCGCGGGTTGTCCGCCTCCCATTCTCCCAGGGCCCACGCCGCGGCCTCGGCTACCAGCGACTCGTCGTCGCCGAGCAACTCCAGCAGCGCGTCGGCGACCTCCGCCCCGGCGGTGGTCCGCGCCGCCAGCGTCGCGGCGCGCCGGCGCACGTCGGGGTGCGCGTCGCTGAGCGCCCGCAGCAGCAACGCGCCGTCGAGGGCGCCGAGCCGGTCCAGCGCGGCGTACGCCGTGGCCCGCACCGCCGGGTCGGCGTCGTCGAGCAACGCCCGCGCCGCGTCGGCGTCGCCGGTGTGGCCGGCCAGGGCGGCGGCGCGCCGGCGGGGCGCCGAAGCAGGAGTTTCGCCGCTGGACATAGAACACTGTTGTCTGTGGGAAGCACGAAGCGCCTGATCATCGTGCTCGTCGCCGGGATGGCGCTGTCGCTGTTCGGCGCCGCCGTCATCCAGCGGCAGGAGAAGTTCGCCGACAGCCCGCTGCTCGCGTCGGCGGTCCCGACCACGACGAGCACCACCGAGCCCCCGACGACGACCACCGCACCCGTCGCGGTGACGCGCCCGTCGCGGCCGGTTTCGGCACCGGCCAACGCGTACGCCGCTGAGCCGATTGTCCGGATCGGCACGATCGAGATTCCCAAGATCGGCCTCGTGCACCCGATCTTCCACGGCATCTCGCTGCGCAACATCGACCAAGGCCCGAGCCACTGGCCGGGTACGGCCATGCCGGGCGAAGTCGGCAACACGGTGTTCGCCGGCCACCGCGTCACGCACACGCACCCGTTCCTGCGCATCAACGAACTCGTGCCGGGCGACCTGGTCATCTTCCACATCAACGGCGTGAAGTCGACGTACAGCGTGACGGGCTCTGAAGTCGTGTTCCCGAACAACCTGTCGATCGTCGACCAGACCGACACGGCGACAGGGACCCTGTTCGCCTGCCACCCGCCGCACTCGGCGAAGCAGCGCTACGTGGTGCACCTCGCCCTCGTCGACTCCGTCGCCGAGTAACCCCTAGCCGAGCGCGTGCTGGATGACGATCGTCGCGGCGAAGATCAGCGCGATCACCGCCGCGCTGAGCGCGATGCCGAGCATCGCCGAGAGCGACACCAGCGCCACCAGTGATCGCGACTTGTGCGCGCCCATCGGTGCGCGCGGCGCGCGCGGGCGTCGCGGTACCGGCGCCCGCGTCGGTGTGATGACGGGTTGGGGTTCGGGCTCGAAGTCCCACTGCGGAGCATCGGGCGCGTAAGCCGCGGTGTCGTCGGCGAAGGCCTCGCCCGCGACCATGGCGTCGAAGTCGTCGTAGTCGTCGAAGTCGGTTTCCCACGCCGGCGCCTCCGCCACCGGCTCGGGCGCCGGTGCCGGCGGTTCGTAGACCGGAGGCGGCTCGTACACCCTCGCCACCGGTTCGGGCTCCGGTACGGGCGCGGGCTCGACGATGGCTCCGAACTCCGGCTGGAACATCGTGACCGGTTCGGGTGTCTCGAACGCGCTCGACGGCGGCGCCGGTACGGGCTCGTTGGGCGGCAGGGGCACGGGATCGGGCTCGGGGACCGGCACCGGCTCGGGCGGGGGGACGGGCACCGGATCGGGTTGCGGAATCGGCACCGGATCGGGCTGCGGCGCCGGTGCTGGCGGCGTCTGGTCCTCAGTCGTCTGGGCGGGTGGTGCCTCGACGGCGGCCGCAGTTTCGACGACCTCGAAGGCGTCCACCGCGTCGGCGACTTCGCTCCCGGCCGGCACCGGATAGGGGTCTGGCGGCGCGTCGTGCCAGTCGTCGAGCAGGTCGGCCTCGCGCAGCCACGACACCTGGAGGTCGTCGAAGAGATCGTCGTGTTCGTTACTCACAGCTCGTTCCCGATTCCATCCGCGCGCGGCGACGTGGCAGTCTTTGGGCGACCCATGGCCACCTCTACGAGCACAAGCGCACCGCGCGACACGCCCGGGAGGGTAGTGCCAGGACCGCTCAGCTGGTCGCCGCCCGAGCGCCCGAAGAAGAGCTGGTGGACCCTCGCCGGCCTGCCGATCATCGCGCTCGGACTCGTCCTGCTCGTCGTGAGCACCATCGAGTTGCCCTACGTCGAGCTCGCCCCCGGCGGCGCGTCGCCGATCAACCCGCTGCTCAAGGTGCCGGCGCAGTACGAGCACAAGCCCAAGGCGAGCTTCCTGCTGATGACGGTGTCGCTCCAGTCCGTGGTGCGTCCCTTCGACCTCGTGCGCGACTACTTCGACCCCGACATCGAGGTGATCTCGCGCAAGGAGATCTACGGGACGTCGAGCAAGCAGCAGTACAACCAGCAGGCCACCCAGGACATGGACGATTCGAAGGAGAACGCCGTCGTCCTGGCGCTGCGCACGCTCAACTACCCCGTGCCCGAACACGGTGCCGGGGCGCTTATCGGGGCGCTGTCGTCGGGCCAGGTGCCGGCGACGGGCCAGCTGGCGGCCGGCGACGTCATCACCGCCGTCGACAGCACGCCCACCGCGCTGGCCTCCGACGCCATCAGCGCGTTGCAGCGTCACAAGTCGGGCGACAACGTCACCCTTACCGTCACCAAGGCGGACAAGTCGGTCACCCATCCGGTGATCCGCCTCGGCAGCCGCACCGAGACCTCGTGTTCGATCGCGGTGGTGTCGGGAGCGGTGCCGTGCCTCGGCGTGTCGCTCGCCACCAAGGACCACAAGTTCGACCTGCCGTTCCCGGTGTCGATCGACACGAGCGGCGTCGGCGGTCCGTCGGCGGGCCTGGCCTTCACCCTGGCGCTGATCGACGAGTTGACGCCCGGCGAACTGACCGGCGGGCGCAACGTCGCGGTCACGGGCACGATCGACCTCGACGGCACCGTCGGCGACGTGGGCGGCGTCGTGCAGAAAACCGCGGCGGCGCGCCATTCCGGCGCGACGCTGTTCCTCGTGCCTCCCGGAGAATTCGCCACCGCCAAGGCCCACGCCGGCAAGCACCTCAAGGTCGTGCAAGTGACAACGTTGTCCGACGCCCTGGCGGCGCTGCGGGCGAACGGAGGCGAGGCGCTGCCGAAGTAACTAGTTAATTCGGACTATGCCGGATTGGCCCTCGTGGGTCATGGCGGGGAACGGGGCAATCAACCCAAACTGTTCCGCCGGGGCAGGTTCGGCGGCCAAACACCCATGTCGACGAGCGCACAATTCACCTTTGCGGCCGAGTTCGTGGCCTTCTTGGCCGCAGCGGCCGGCCTGGCGATGGCGCTATTGCGTGGCGAAGTCGTAGTCCGCCCGAACTGGGTGCGGGCCCCCCTCGGTGTCGGGTTCAGCCTGCTGGCGGCCGCCGCGTTCCTGCGCGGCTCGCTCGTCGTGCACGGGGCCTCCGGCGAGATCTCGGTGCTGCGCGGCCTCGGCATCGTGGTCGTCACCGTCGGATCGTTCTGGTGGGAGGAGCGAGGCGTCACCCGCCGCCTGCTCTGGGTCGCCGCCGCCGCCATCGCCCTCGCCATCTACGGCCATTCGCTCGACAACAAGGCGCCGGGCGACGGCGCGCTGATCGTCGGCTCGGTCCTCGTGCTGGCGGCCGTGATCATGGCGAGCCGCCGCTCGCTGGCTGCCCGGGTGGCGGCGTCGGCCGCCGGCGTGTTGCTGATCATGGTGTTGGTCCTGTCGCTGGCGCTGTCGTCGGTGCTGTCGTCGACCGTCGAACACGAAGCGATCGTGCGCCTTGACGCCCAAGCCAAGACCGAAGTCGACCTGCTCAACACCCAGCACGACTTCGCCCTGCGCGGGGCGCGCCTCGTCGGGCAGTCACTCGCCACCAGCCGCGGCAGTCTGCTGTTCGAGCTCGCCGCCAACCCGGTGCGTAGCAGCCGGCTCGACCAGGACCTCGCTGAGCTGTCCCAGAAGTTCCTCTCCAACATCCCGATCGCCTACTACTCGACGTCGGGCGTCGTGCTCGGGGCGACGGGCCTCGACCCGGCGTCGCTCGTGCCCATCGCCGGCTCCCAGGCCGTCAACGAAGCCGTCACCCGCAGCGTCGAGGTCGACACGATCGCAGTGGTCAACCACGAGGCGATCGCGCTGGGCGTCAAGCCGGTCGCGGCCGAGACACCGACCGGGGGCCAGACAGTGCTCGGCACGGTCGTGGCCGCCTTCCCACTCGACGACGGCTATCTCAACGGCCGCTCCATCTACGACCCGCGGCTGCACCTCGCGCTCGTCACCCGCACCGAGCGCCTGGCGTCGACGCCGGAGTTTCCGACGGGCACCCGCTCGCGCGCCCTGAGTCGCGAGGTGCTGGCGACCGGCCTGCCGAAGTCGGCCACCTTCGACGGGCTGTTCTTCGCCGACCGGCCCGTCACCGACACCGGCGGCACGCCGCTCATGGTGCTGGTGGCCTCGACGCCCACGACGATCGTCGACAACACCCGCGACTCGCTGTTCAAGACGCTGTTCGTGATCGCGCTGGGCGGCACGCTCCTGTCGCTGCTGCTCGCCGCCTTCGTCGGTGAACGCATCGGGGCACGCGTGCGTCGCCTCACCGTGGCCGCCGCCGCCATTCAGGGCGGCGACCTGTCGGCGCGCGCCGGGCTCGACACCACCGACGAAGTTGGCGTGCTCGGCTCGACTTTCGACGCCATGGCCGGCTCCCTCCAGCAGCAAACCGACGCGCTGCGCCACGCCGCCGAAGAAGAAGCGCGGCTGCGCAACCGGCTCGAGGCCATCGTCGCCGGCATGGGCGAGGCGCTCGTCGCCGTCGACGCGCGTGGACGCGTCACGGACTTCAACGCCGCGGCGGAGGAGCTCATGGGCGTCAACGCCGCCACGGCGCGAGGCCGGCCGGCGACTGACGTGGTGCGCCTCGTCAGCGACGAGGGCCAAGATCTCTCGCCGCGTCTGCGCCAGCCGATGGCGCGCCGGTGGACGGCGGTGGCGACCCTCACGCCTCGCGAGGGCAAAGCCGTGCCCGTCATCGTGTCGGGCGGCGCGCTGCGCGGCCGCTCGGCCGACCTCGTCGGCGGGGTGTTCGTGCTGCGCGACCTGACGCGTGAACGCGAGGTCGACCGCATGAAGACCGAGTTCCTGTCCCATGTCGGACACGAGCTGCGCACGCCGCTGGCGGGCGTGATCGGCTTCAGTCAGCTGCTTACGCGGCGCAACATGACGCCCGAGCAACAGAAGACGCTCCAGACCGAGATCCTCGACTCGGCCAAGCGGCTCGAGCGCATCGTCGAGATGCTCGAGTTCTTCGCTTCGACCGCCGCGGGCCGCGTCATGCTGCGCCCTGAGGACCTCGACCCGAAGGAACTCGTCAACGACGTCGTGGCCCGTTGGACCCACACCGTCGACGGCAAGCATCAGATCGTGCGCAAGGTCGGCCGCGGGATTCCCAAAATCCGCGCCGACCGCACCTGGCTCACGCGGGTCCTCGACGAACTCGTCGACAACGCCGTCAAGTTCTCGCCTGACGGTGGTCGCATCGTCGTGAGCGTTGCGAATGATCCGGGCCACAAACGGGTGGTCTTCTCGGTGGCCGACCGCGGCATCGGGATGTCGGCGGAGGAGCGGGCCAACGCCTTCGTGGACTTCGCGCAGGCGGATGGCTCCGATACGCGCAGTTTCGGCGGCCTTGGTCTCGGTTTGGCGTTGGTCAAGCGGGTCGCCGAGGCCCACGGCGGCTCGGTCACGGTCGAGCCCCAAGAAAAAGGTGGCTCGTTGTTCTCAGTATTCGTGCCCGCCCTGCCGATAAAGAGGAAGTGACCGCAACAACTCAGCTTCTTCCTTTGGCTCTCAGTCGAGGCCCACTTCGGCGCGCCCTCGTGGTGGGAGTCGGGGCCCTCATCGCCGTCGGAGCCGTGGGTGCTGGCCTCGCCGTCGCCGGCGGGACCCCGGCGCCAAAAGTCTTCCCGGGCACTGCCCGAATCATTCCCGGTGACGCCGCGGTCACGGTCCACCGGGGAACGCCGGTCGCAGCAGCGGACGCGCTGCTGCGGGCCGGCGACACCGTCTCGGTCAACCAGGGCGTCGCCGCGCTGCGCACGGCGGTCGGCACGCTGTACGCGTCGGCCGGCTCGGTCATCGCCATCACGAGCCACCTGCCCCGCATCACCCGCGGTGACGTGCTCGTGCAGGGCAACGACATCAGCGTCGCCATGCGCGCCGCCACCGCCGAGGTCAACGGCCTCGCCCGTGTCCGCCAAGGCCTAACCCTCGAGGTCGACATCTACCGCGGCGCCGCCGTCGTGCACTCGGCGACGGACATGGTCGGCGTCACCCGCCTGCGCCGGGCGATCGTGGCCGGCAACGGTTCGTCGCTCATCACGCTGGCCCCGCTCGTCATCAATCCGGCCGACGCGTGGGACCGCAAGTTCCTTGGCACCGCCATCGAACTCGACGCCGCGCTGAGCGCGCGCAGCCGCGGCCTCACGATGCAGATCGCCAACGACAGCGCCGACGTCGTCACCAAGGTCATCGACGTCACCGGGTTCAAGGACCTCACGCTGCTGCAGAATCAACCCGTCGGCGAGATCGTCGTCGCCGCCGAGTTGGCCCGCGCCGCCCACCTCGGTGACGCGGGGGTCGACGCCGCGCTGAAGCTGCGCTCCGAAGGCGCGTCGTGGGGACTGATCGCGCTCGAGCAGGGCGTGCACGCGTTGCCGCCCGTATTCGCTGGCATCGACAGCGTCGTCGTGCCCGTCGCCAACACCGTCGACAAGGCCGTGACGGCGCTGCCGCCGCTCGACACGACCCCGAACATCCCGGCGACGCCCACGGTGAAGGTGCCGACGACGACGCCCAAGGTCCAGGTAACCCAGCCCTCGACCGTCGTCACCACCCCGCCCGTTACCGAGCCGGCGCCGCCGACCAATCCCGTCAATACGCTCGTCGACGGCCTCGACAACCTCGTCGGTGGTCTCCTCGGTCACTGACCGGCGCCGCCACCGTCGTTAACGTGGACGGATGGCCGAACAACGGCCCGCTGATCGTGCACCACTGACCTCCGAAGGCATCGCGCGGGTCGGATTCCGTACGGCTCTGCGCGGCTTCGACGTCAACCAAGTTCGCGAGTTTCTCCGCGGTGTGGCCGACCACGTCCGCGCCCTGCAGGCCCACAACGAAGACCTGCAGCGCCGGCTGCGCGACGCCGAGACACGCGCCGAGAACCCCGTCATCGGCGAAGCACAACTCATGTCGGCGCTGGGCGAGGAGACGGCGCGCATCCTGCAGAGCGCGCACGAAGCCGCCGCCGAGATCCGCGGGCGCGCCGAGGAGCACGTGGAGCGCGTGGTGCAGCAGGCGCGCGACGAGTCGTCGAAGTTGACGACCGAAGCCGCCGGCGTGCTGGAGGTTCGGCGCGCCGCCGCGGAGGCCGAAGCGGCCGAGATCCTGCGCGTCGCGCGCGAGGAAGCCGAGCGCGTGACGAGCGAAGCGACCACGGCCGCGGCGGCGATGCGCGAGGAAGCCGAACGCATCTCGGCTGAGACGATCGAAGCGGCCAAGGCCGAGCGCAACGACGTGCTGTCCGACGTACGGCGCCGGCGCCGCGTCGCCAACACCCAGATCGAACAGTTGCGCGCCGGGCGCGAGCGGCTGTTGCAGGCCTACGAAGTCGTGCGCACCACCCTCGAGCAGGCGACCTCCGAGTTAGGCGTCGCCGACGACGAGGCCCGGCGCGCCGCCGAGGAAGTCGGCCGGCGGCTCAACGCCGCCCTCGACCCGAACCGCGCCGACTCACTGGCGTCGGTCCCGTTGCTCGACCTGCCGCCCGAGCCACCCGTCGTGGAGGCCGCGCCGCCGAGCCGCCCCCACCGCAAGAAGGGCAAAGGCGCCCGTCCCCCGGTCACGCCCCCTGCCCCTCCCGGAACTGGTCCTGTCGAGGACCGGAATCCGGTGCTGGACAGGACCAGTTCGGAGGAAGTCGAGCCGGAGCCGGAGCCGGAGCCCGTGGTTGCGGTCGAGCCCGAACCCCAGCCCGAGCCGGAGCCTGTGGTCGCCGTCGAGGCGGAACCGGAGCCGGTGCCCGAAGCCGAGCCGGAGCCGGACGTCGCGGCGGAGCGGGTGGCGGCGCGGCGCGAAGCGATCGGGCCGCTCGAAGAGCAGCTGACGCGTCGCATCAAGCGGGCGCTCCAGGACGAGCAGAACCTGGTGCTGGACCGGTTGCGTTCGGCACGCGGCACGCCCGACGCCGAGACCGTCCTCGGGGCCGAAACCCAGCACCTCGCCGCCTACGCCGTGATCGTCGAGCCGATGCTGGCCGAAGCCGCTCGCGCCGGGGCGGCGTTGAGCGGCAGCAAGCTCGACGTGCCGACGCTGGCGATCACGACGGTCGCCAACGACCTGGCGATGGAGCTGATCCTCCCGCTGCGCCGCCGGCTCGACGAGCGCCTGCACGAAGCCGCGGCCGTCGGCGACGACCAGTTCGCCGCGACCGACCGCGTGAGCTCCGCCTACCGCGAAGCCAAGTCGCAGCGCTCGATGCGGCTGTCGGAGGACTGGCTGGCCGCCGCGTGGGCCGTCGGTGTCCACCATGCGACGCCACCGGGGGTCACCGGCGTGTGGGCCAGCGATCCCGAGCATCCGTGCTGCACCGACTGCGACGACAACGGCCTGGCCGGTCCCGTCACCATCGGCACCGCCTACCCCACGGGGCACCTGCACCCGCCCGCCCACCCGGGCTGCCGGTGCGTGATCGTCCCAAGCGCCTAGCGCGGCCTCTTCGGTTCGCTCCGCCCGAGGGCTCCGCTCACGGCCCGGGCGGGGACCCCACCCCCGCCCGCCCGCTTGATCGGCGGAGTGCCGTCTAGCGTCTGCGTTGTGACCAACGTGACGGATTTGCCGCGGCGCGGGCCGCGGGCGGGGCGGCGCATCGCGCTGCTCCCGATCATCGCCGGGCTGTTCCTCTTGTGGTTCCTGCTCCGTGGCGGGTCGAACACGTTCACCGACTACCTGTTCTTCTCCGAGGTCGGCTTCACGCGCGTGTTCCGCGGCATCGTGGGGACGCAGTTCCTGCTCGTATTGGGCTTCGGCCTCGTGTTCTTCGCGCTGTTGTGGGGCAACCTCGTGCTCACCGAACGGCTGGCACCCGGCTTCCGGCCGCTCGGCCCCGGCGACGAGATCGTCGCCCGCTATCGCGACACCGTCGGCGACAACGCCGGGCGCCTGCGCCTCGTCGTGGCGATCCTGTTCTCGCTCATCGCCGGCGCCAGCGCCTCGGGCGAGTGGCAGCACTGGCTGCTGTTCCGCCACGCCCAGTCCTTCGGCGTCAAGGATCCGCTGAAGGGTTGGCTGTTCGGCCGCGACGTCGGCTTCTACGTGTTCCGGCTTCCGTTCCTCCAGTTCCTCGTCGGCTGGCTGTTCACCGCCGTGCTCATCACCGCGGTGCTCAGCGCGGTGGCGCACTACCTCAACGGCGGCATCCGGCTCGCGCCCGCCGCCCTCGACCGGGTGACGCCCCAGGTGCGCGCCCATCTGTCGGTGCTGTTCGCCGCGCTCGCCCTCGTCAAGGCGTTCGGTTATCTCGTGCAGCGCTGGTCGATCCTGTACTCCGGCAAGGGCATCGTGCAGGGCGCCACCTACACCGACCTCAAGGCGCGTCTGCCAGCGATCAACCTGCTGCTGTTCGCGTCGCTCGTGGCCGCCGCGCTGTTCTTCGTCAACATCCGCCGCCGCGGCTGGACGTATCCGGCGGTGGCGGTCAGCTTGTGGCTGGTGTTGTCGGTTGTCGTGGGCGGCATCATCCCTGCGGCGGTGCAGAGCCTGAGCGTCAACCCGCAGGAGAACTCGAAGGAACGGCCCTACATCAAGCGCAACATCGTGGCGACGCGCGCCGCGCTCGGCCTGACCAACGTGTCGATCTCGCAGTACCAGTACAACGACAACCTCACCTCCGACGACCTGGCAGCCAACCAGGACACGGTGCGCAACATCCGGCTGTGGGACCCGAACTTCACCAACGACACCTTCGAAAGCCTCCAGTCGCAGAAGAGCTACTACCAGTTCAACGACGTCGACGCCGACCGCTACGACATCGACGGCCAGAAGACCCAGGTGATGGCCTCGGCGCGCGAACTCAACTCGGCGGGTCTGCCCGAAGGCGGCCGGTCGTGGGTCAACCGTCACCTCCAGTACACCCACGGGTACGGCGCGGTGGTGGCGCCGGCGAACGCGGCCACGAGCGAAGGCAACCCCGTCTTCACGCTCAAGGACGTGCCGCCCGTCGGCGAACCCAAGATCACCCAGCCCCGCGTGTACTTCGGCGAGAACCTGTCGAGCTACGCGGTGGTCAACACCAAGCAGCCCGAACTCGACGCGCCGGGCGCGGCCTCGCACTACGAGGGCGGTGGCGGCGTCGCCCTGTCGAGCTTTGCCCGCAAGCTGGCCTTCGCCATCCGCTTCGGCGAGAAGAACCTGTTGATCTCCGGACAGATCACGCCCAAGTCGCGGGCCATCTACTACCGCGACATCACCCAGCGGGTGAAGAAGGTGGCGCCGTTCCTGCGCTACGACAGCGACCCGTATCCCGTGATCCTCGACGGCAAGATCATCTGGATCCTCGACGCCTACACCACGAGCAGCCACTACCCGTACGCGCAGACGGCCGACACCAGCCGCGTGCCGAACAACAGCGGGCTCGTATCGAACTTCAACTACGTGCGCAACTCGGTAAAGGTCACGGTCGACGCCTTCACCGGCAAGATGACCTTCTACCGGTTCGACACCAAGGACCCCGTGGCGCTGGCCTACAGCAAGATCTTCCCCAAGCTGTTCACCGACGCGTCGCAGATGCCCGACGCCCTGCGCGCCCACCTGCGCTATCCCGAGGACCTGTTCCGAATCCAGACCTCGATGTTCGGCCGCTACCACCTCACCAAGCCCGACGACTGGTTCTCGGCGTCGGATGCCTGGAACGTGGCGCCCGATCCCGGTACCGGTGACCTCGGTGCGTCGCCGACCAACACGTCGGTGCCGACGCCGGGCGTGACGCGCCAAGCCGTCGTGCGCATGGAGCCGTACTACGTGCTGACCCGGCTGCCCACCGATCAGAGCGCCGAGTTCCAGATCCTCCAGCCCTTCGTGCCGCGCTCGTCGAACGACTCGCGCAAGAACCTCACGGCGTTCATGGTGGCCAAGAGCGACCCCGACAGTTACGGCAAGCTCGAGGCCTACGTCATGCCGGCGGATCAGAACGTGGCGGGCCCTGTCGTGATCGCGTCCGAGATGCAGTCGGATCCCGCCGTCGCCCAGGCCGAGACGTTCCTCGGCCAGTCGGGATCGCGCATCAAGCGCGGCAACATCGTGATGCTGCCGTTGGGCACCTCGATCATCGCCGTGCGCCCGATGTACGTGCAGGCCGAGGGCGACACCGCCTTCCCGCAGCTGCGCAAGGTGATCGTGTGGCACGCCGGCGATGTCGCCATCGGCGACACGTTGCAGGACGCGCTGACCCAGCTGTTCGGCAGCGCGCCACCGACGCAGGAGGAAGGCGCGGGTAACAGCCAGGGTGGTGGCCAGACGCAGCAGCCCTCGCAGACGGTTGCGGACTTGCTGGCCAAAGCGCAGGCAGCCTTCGACGCGGCGGACAAGTCGCTGCGTGAGGGTGATCTCGCCGGCTACCAGCAGCACGTGTCGGAGGCGCGCGACGACCTCAACAAGGCGCAGCAACAGCAGTCGGCCGACCAGGCCGCTTCGTCGAGCAAATCGACTTCGGCATAGAACCCCGCCCATTCGGGCACTACTGCGGCGATGATCGCTGCATTGGTGCTTGTGCTGTGCCTGGGCGCGGCCGTGGGATTCGTGGGGCGCCTCGTCGTCCCCGGACGCCACGGCCTGTTGCGCGTGCTGTTCCGCGACACGCGGCTGGCGCCACGCCTGGTCGCGGCTGACGACGAGGTGTGGTGGGAGATCGGCGCCGGCGCGCTCGGCGCCGTCGGCGGCTACCTCGCGGGCCGGCTCTACGACGGCTACGCGCTGCTCGGCCCGTCCACGATGCGCTGGTATCTCGCCGTCGTCGGCGCGGCGGTGATGGTCGGCATCGCGATCGCGTCGGGTGTTATCGAGCGCAAGCGCTGGACGCGCCGCCTCGGTCTGCGAGGCGGTTTAGACCGCGGGCGGTAGGGCGCGCAGCGAGGGCGTCGTGCGCGCACTGGCGGCGAGGGTCGCCGCTAACGCGTCGAGGCTGTCGGCGATGCCGGCGACCTGTGACGCGAGATTGTCGGCCAGGACGTAGCCGTCGCTGTTGGCCAGCTCGCCCATGAGCTCGGCGGCCTCGGCGGCGACGGCCGTCGCTTCGACATCGGCGCCCACGACGTGGAGTTTGGCCGCGACCATCAACGGCAGCGACTCGGTGGCGCGGCGCTCGACGTCTTCAAGGCGCGACTCCAACGTGTTGACGCGTTGTTCGAGTTCGTGGGCGTGAATCGCCAGCGTCTTGATGGCGCGTTCGATGCGATCGGCTTCGGCCGACAGCGCTTCGCTGGCGGCGGTGGCCAACGCGGCGCGCTGCGCCTGGGCCAGCGCAGACGCGATCGGGTGGTTGTCACGCGAGCGACGACGAAACTGCATGGCGCTCCAGCGTAAAGACGCGGCCGCGCGCGCCGGTGGACCCCGATCGCATCTAGCTTCGCTGGCCATGCGACGAATGCGGACGCTGCGGGCGCTCACTACCGTCGGCGTGATCGCGGCGGTGCTGGCGACGGCACCGGCGCGCGGCGCCGCCGGTCAGAGCGACGACATCCACAAGATCGAACACGTCGTCGTGATCATGCAGGAGAACCGCTCGTTCGACAGTTACTTCGGCACGTTCCCGGGGGCCGACGGCATCCCGGCGGGCGCGTGCGTGCCCGACCCGCGCGCCGGCGTGTGCCGTCCCCCGGTACACGATTCCGACGACCTCAACGCCGGCGGGCCCCACGGCGCCGGCAGCGCCGTGGCCGACATCGCCGGCGGCAAGATGGACGGCTTCTTGCGCCAGGTCGAAGGCGTCTCGCATGCGTGCGTGGCCAACACCAATCCGGACTGCGGTGCGGGCACCGACGTCATGGGGTGGCACGACGCCCGTGAGATCCCGCTGTACTGGAGCTACGCCCGCAACTACACGCTCCAGGACCACATGTTCGAACCCAATCGCGGCTGGAGCCTGCCGTCGCACTTGTTCATGGTGTCGGGCTGGTCGGCCAAGTGCGACCAGCCGCGCATGCCGGCTACGTGCAAGAGCAACCTGCAGAACCCCGACACCGATGCCGGCCTGAACTCGGGGCTGCTGACGGTGCACGACGCCGACGACGACGAGGGGTCCACCGTCACGCCCGACTACGGCTGGACCGACCTCACCTATCTGCTGCACCAGGCGAAGGTGAGCTGGCGTTACTACGTCACCGAAGGCACCGAGCCCGACTGCGAGGACGGCGACATCACGTGCCCGCCGAAGCCACAGAACGTGAAGACGCCCGAGATCTGGAACCCGCTGCCCGACTTCGTGACCGTGCACGACAACCACCAACTCGGCAACATCCAAGCGACGACGCACTTCGTGCGCGCCGCGCGCGCCGGCACGCTGCCGGCGGTGAGCTGGGTCGTGCCCAACGACGAGTTCAGCGAGCACCCGCCGGCGTTGCTCAGCTACGGCCAGGCCTTCGTCAACGAACTCGTGCAAGCGGTTGCCCACGGGCCGGACTGGAAAAGCACCGCCATCTTCCTAGCGTGGGACGACTGGGGCGGGTTCTACGACCACGTCGTGCCGCCGGTCGTCGACGCCAACGGTTATGGCCTGCGCGTGCCCGGCATCGTGATCAGTCCCTACGCCCGCCGCCACTACATCGACCACCAGACCCTGTCGTTCGACGCCTACCTCAAATTCATCGAGGACGACTTCCTCACCAGCGCCCGCATCGATCCCGCCACCGACGGCCGTCCCGACCCGCGCCCCGACGTGCGCGAGGACAACCCGTTGCTCGGCGACCTGCGCAACGACTTCGACTTCACGCAGAAACCCGCGCCTCCACCGGCGGCGCTCACACCCGTGCGGCCGCGGCAGATCGCGGCGCGCGCCGCGGCGCGCCAGGCGCTCGGGGTGACGGCGGCGGCGCGTGCGGCGGCGTCTTCGACCCGTCCGTGGTGGGAGATCGCCGTCGGTCTAGTCGCGTTGGCGGGCGCGCTCGTGCTCGTGGGGCGCCGCGTCGTCAAACGCGCACGGCGCTGAGCTTGCCGCCGGGCGCGCCGACCATGAGCTCGACGAGCCGGCGCGTGACATTCGGCTCGAGGCCTTCGGTGTGGCCCTTGTCCAGGCGCACGACGTCGGCGACGACGCGGCCGTCGTGCGCGTCGGGATACACGAACACGTTCGCCGTGCCGCCACGCGGCTCGCGTCCCCAACTCTGCTTGTAGCGACCCTCGAAGCGGCCGTCGTGCGCCTGGCCCGGTTCGGTGTCGACGACGTCGGGCTCGCGCACCCGGGGCGCGGCCCCGAAGCGTTCGGCCACGGCGACGTGTCGGGCAGCGCCTCGATCTCGTGCTCGCCCACGGCGAAGACGAACGAGAACTCGGCGTCGTGCAGCGTCGGTTGCGACGCGCCCGACTCGCGCCGGCGCGCCGCCATGAACTTGGCCATCGCCTCACGCTCCTCTTCCGTGCGCGGCGGGCCGAAATCCTCCACGAAGCGGGCCGTGCCGATGCGCCCGCCCGACAGCGACAGCCAGCCGTCGACGCGGTCGGCCCACCAGGGGTCACGCAGCAGACGATTGCTCGTCATGCCGCCCTGCGAATGCCCGGCGAGCCAGAACGCCCGCAGCCGATCGCCGAAGCGGTCGACGACCATTTCGACGACGGCCCGTAGATGCTCGTCGTCGGCCTCGGCGTTCCAGTGGCTCATCGGCTGCTTCGTCTGCGCCGAGGGCGTCGCCACGACGAGCCCGAATTCGTCGGCGTAGTCGTGCGCCGGGAAGTACAGCCGCTGCCACATGCCCACGGATCCACCGCCGTGCAGGTTCAGCACGAAGGTCAGGTCGTCGCGGCGGTCAGCAGCGGCGGGCGCATCGACGAAGAATTTGCGCCCGCTCGCGGCATCCACCCAGGTCTCGTTGGTCCCCATGCCGCGCATCGTTGCAGATCCGATTTGGCGCTGTCGGTGGCCCCGCTACAATGACCGACTCCGCCGCGGGGTGGAGCAGTCTGGTAGCTCGTCGGGCTCATAACCCGAAGGTCGCAGGTTCAAATCCTGCCCCCGCCACCAACGAAACAGCAGTTCAGAAGGGGTTTCCGGTCGCCGGGAACCCCTTCACTGCTTCTCGGAGGAGGCACGTTGTCACCACCTTGTCACCAAGAAGTGCGGAAACGAATTGGCGGGCAGGTCATTGACCTCGAACGCGTGCGTATCGAGCGGCTCGCGACGGAGATCGTCAGGCAGCTCGACGAGAGCGGCGGAAGCATCCTCCGGCTTGTCGATGATGTGGGAGATGTTGACCGTTGGCGTCGTGCGGCGCGGCGCGCGGGACGCCACCTCGGGATACCGATCCGCACGGGTGTGTCGTTCGATCGCACGAGGGTCTGGGCATCGGAGGCGCCGTAGGCAACATGAAGCCACGCCGGAAGAACACGATCGCGCAAGCGAAGAACCGGATGCGCAGGACGGTCGAGGAGATCCTCGATCCGGGGCCGCTCAGCATCGACGGGTTGTGGGATCACTTCGGAGCCGAGTGCGCGTATTGCGGAAAGCAGCTCAGCCGTGCCGATCGCGAGGGCCACGTCGATCACGCAGAATCTGGCGGCGGCAACCACCTCGGGAATCTGGTCTTGGCGTGTGGCGCCTGCAACGGCGATGAGAAGCGGGAGCGGGGGTGGCGGGAGTTCTTGGCAGGCAAGGCGAGTGAGTCCTCGGTGTTCGCAAGTCGTGAGCGCCGCATCCTGGACTGGTTCGAGGCGAATCCGCGGACGCCCGTGAACGACGATGCCGACGTCCAACGCCTTCTGGCCGAACTCGCTGAGCTGATAGATGAGTTCGCGGCGAAGTGTTCCGAACTCAAGGCCGCGGTCGCCAGCTGATCCAAGGTCCGTGGATCCGCGCCAGCGCCAGCAGTTCTGCGGGACCGCTACGGCGTCGCTCGGTCTGGGTACAAGCTCGATCCCAGAC
>DASZWD010000066.1 GCA_035546775.1 Acidimicrobiales bacterium | reverse complement strand
TGCTCGCCGAGATGGAAGCCCGCGAGTTCGTGGGCGAAACAGTCGCACTGGTTCCCGCCGACGGTGGCGTCAACCTCGTGAAGGCCCAGTAAAGGACACCGCCATGGAAGTTCGTGAAGCAGTCATCGTCGACGTCGTGCGCACCGCGTTCGGCAAGCGCAAGGGCGCGCTAAGCGGGTGGCATCCGACGGACCTCTTGGGCTTCACGCTCAAGTCGCTCGTCGAGCGGACCGGCGTCGATCCCGAGCGCCTCGACGACGTGGTCACCGGCTGCATCACGCAGTCGGGCGAGCAGGGGTGCAACGTCGGGCGCAACGCCGTCGTGGCCGGGGGGTTGCCCTGGACGCTGCCGGCGACGTCGGTCGACCGCCAGTGCGGGTCGTCGCAACAAGCGATGCATTTCGTCGCCGCCTCGGTGATGTCGGGGATGTACGACATCGCCATCGCCTGCGGCGTCGAGTCGATGTCGCGCGCACCGATGGCGAGCAACGCCCGCGGCGGCACCGGTCCCTTCAGCCAGCAGTTCATGTCGGTGGTCGACGGCAAGCTCTACGCCCAGTTCCGCGTCGCCCAGGAACTGGCCGACAAGTTTGGCGTGACGCGCCAGGAGATGGACGAGTTCGCCGTCGAGTCGCACCGCCGCGCGGCGGCGGCCACGGAGTCGGGCCACTTCGCCAAGGAGATCCTGCCCGTGCCGATCAAGGACGAGGAGGGCAACCTCACCGGCGCGGTGCTCGACCACGACGAAGGCATTCGCGCCGACGCGTCGTACGAAAAGATCGCGTCGTTGCCGCCGGCGCAGTCGTGGGAGCCCGAGACGGCCCCCGACATCACGGCGGGCAACGCGTCGCAGATGAACGACGGCGCGGCGGCGGCGATCATCGCGTCGCGTGAGACGGCCGACGCCCTCGGCCTGCCGTACCGCGCCGTGCTGCGCCACTTCTCGGTCGCGGCCGAAGACCCGATCCTCGTGCTGAGCGCGCCGAACCCGGCGACGCGCAAGCTCTACGAGCGCACCGGTCTCACGACGCAGGACTTCGACGCCGTCGAGTGCAACGAAGCCTTCGCCGCGATCGCGCTGATGTGGGCCAAGGAGTTCAAGCCCGACATGGACCGGTACAACCCGCGCGGCGGTGCCATCGCCATCGGGCACCCGCTCGGCGCCACCGGCGTGCGCATGACGGCCACGCTGCTCAACCACCTCGAAGCCACTGGCGGCACGCTGGGCATGCAGACCATGTGCGAAGGCGGCGGCCAGGCGAACTGCACCGTGATCGAAGTGGTGCGATGAAGGTCGCCGGCAGCACGGTTGTCGTCACCGGCGCGTCGGCCGGCATCGGCGCGGCGCTGGCCCCGATGCTGACCGCCGCGGGAGCGACGGTCGCCGTCGTGGCGCGGCGAGAAGATCGGCTGGCGGCGATGGTCGAGCGCGGCGACGCCGCGCGCTTCTACGCCTGTGACCTCGGCGATCCGGACGCGGCCGTCGCCATGATCGAGCGCGCCTGGGACGACATGGGCGGCGTCGACATCCTGGTGAACAACGCGGCGATCCCGAAGCGGCGCTCGGTCCAGGACCTGACGCAGGACGAGATCGACGAGACGATGCGCGTGAACTTCACGTCGCCCGTGCGCATGAGCCAGGCGCTGCTGCCCAAGTGGCTCGCCCGCGATCACGGCATGGTGGTCAACGTCTCGAGCTTCGGTGGCCGCGCCGGCATCCTGCACGAGGCGGCGTACTGCGCCTCGAAGTTCGCCCTGTGCGGCTGGAGCGAATCGATGGCGATGGACCTGTGGCGCACGGGCGTCAAGGTGCGCCTCATCATCCCCGGCGCCATCGACACCGAGATCTGGGACCTGCCCGGCAACGACGCGCCGTTCTTCAGCGGCGACAAGGAGCCGCCGGGCACGGTCGCCCAAGGCATCATCGACGCCATCGAAGGCGACGCGTTCGAGCTCTACGTCCCCGACATGAAGTCGATCGCCGAGTTCAAGATGAGCAACATCGACGTCTTCCTCCAAGGCAACGTCGAGTTCGCCGAGTCGCAACGGACCGCGTCCGACACGTAACACCGGGGGTACGAAAACCGTACAAAGTCAGTCGGTGACGGCGACGATGTGGTCGAGGCCGGTGATGCTCAACACCTTGCGGATCGAGCGACTGGCGTTGCTGACACGAATGGCGTCGCGGTCGAAGCCGCGCAGACGGCTGGCGCCGACGAGGACGGTCAGTCCGCTGGAGTCGAAGAACGACGTGCCGCCGAGGTCGATCTCGATCCTGGGTGCGGTTTCGAGCGCTTCGAAGACCGCCAATCGGAGTTCGGCGGCGGTCGACACGTCGACTTCGCCGAAGACCCGCAGCAGGTACGGGTCACGCTCGCGCATCGCCTCGACGAAAAAGTCGGATGCCGGGCGTTGAAGTTGTGTGGGCATTGCTTCCTTTGGTGGAACGCAGCCCTGGCGGTTTCAAGACGGCGCCTTTGAGCTAACTCGCATTACGACACAAACGCAAGGCGTCCTTTTGAGGGTTTTCAGCGCAACAGCAGGCGCTTCAACAGCTTTCCGGTGGGCAATCGAGGCAGTTCGTCCACGAATCGGACCTCCCGCGGGCACTTGAAGTGCGACAGGCGGTCGCGGCACCAGCCGATCAGATCGTCGCTCGACACGGTCGCTCCGGGGGCGAGTTGCACGAACGCAGTCACCTGCTCGCCCATGTCGACGTCGGGCGTGCCGAGCACCGCCACGTCGTCGACGAGCGGGTGGACGATCAGCACGTCTTCGATCTCGCGGGGGTAGATGTTGACGCCGCCGCTGATGATCATGTTCGACGCGCGATCGGTGAGGTACAGGTAGCCGTCGGCGTCGACGCGCCCGACGTCGCCCATCCAACTCCAGCCACGCGTGTCCCACGCCTGCTTGGTCTTCTCGGGCTCGTGGTAGTACTCGAAGCTGCGGTTGGTCGAGAACCACACCTCGCCTTCCTCGCCGACGGGCAGTTCCTCGCCGTCGTCGCCCACGATGTGGATCTGTCCCGTCATCGACTTGCCGACCGTGCCGGGGTGGGCGAGCCAGTCGGCCGAGTTCACGTAGGTAAGTCCGGCGCCTTCGCTGCCGCTGTAGAACTCGTGCACGATCGGCCCGACCCATTCGATGAACCGCTGCTTCGTCTCGACGGGACACGGCGCGGCGGCGTGGCACACCACTTGCAGCGACGACAGGTCGAAGCGCGATCGCTCCGCGTCGCTGAGTTTGAGCAGGCGGATCATGTGGGTCGGCACGAACTGCACGTGGGTGACGCGATGGCGCTCGATGGCGGCGAGCACCTCGAGCGGCTCGAACTTCTCCATCACCACCGCGGTGCCACCGAGCCGCTGTGTCCCGTACGTCCACCCGGCGGGCGCGGCGTGGTACAGCGGCGCACCGGGAGACAGGTACACCGTGTCGGCGTCGAAGCCGAACATGCCGCTGAGCATCATCGTGAGAAACGACTTGGCGCCGATGTCGCCAACGCCTTTTCCTATTGGGGCGAGTGGCGGCAAGATCCCCTTGGGCTGGCCCGTCGTCCCCGACGAATAGAACATCCATCCGCCTTCGGACTCTTCGTCACCCAATCCGTCGGTGGCCACCCCGGCGAGCACGTCGTCGAGGCGTTCGAATCCGCGGATGGGCCCGTCCACCGACATGCGGATCTTCACCTTGGCCATGTGCGGTTCCATGGCGCCGATCACGTCGGCGAGGCGCGACGTGGCGAAGAAGGCGGTGGCGTCGCAGTTGTCGACGATGTAGCCCGCCTCGGCAGCGACGAGGTGCCAGTTGATCGGCGTGACGTACGCGCCCACCCGCATGGCGGCCCACACCACGTCGTAGAACTCGGGCTGGTTGTCGAGCAGCACGGCGACGTGATCACCGCGCCGCATCCCGCGCGCGTAGAGCAGCCGCGCCAGCGCGCCGCTGCGGGCCGCGATCTCGCCGTACGTGCGCGTTGCGCCGGACCCGTTCATGACAACGGCGGGCTTCGCCGGGGTTAACGCCGCGTGCGCGAGAAGGTGTTCGCCTGCAGGATCCATGGGCGAACCGTAATGTGACGCCCGTGTTAGAAGTCGGAGTCATCGGGCTCGGCAATATCGGCGGAAACCTGGCGCAGAACCTCGTGGCCGACGGCCACCGCGTCACGGTGTTCGACCTCGATGCCGAGCGAGTCAAAGCCATCGACGGCGCGTCGCCGGCGAGCTCGGTTGCCGACGTGGCGCGCGTCGCCGAAGTGACGCTCACGTCGCTGCCGGACCCGAACGCGGTCACGGCGGTGGCCAAGGAGTGGGCGAGCGCGGCACCGCCGGGGGCGATCCTGTGCGACCTGTCGACCACGCTGCCGGCGAGCAACCAGACGATTGCCCGCTCGCTGGCGGCCACGGGCCACCAGTTCGTCGAGGCGCCGCTGAGCGGGGGCGCCATCGGCGCCAAGAACCGCGGGCTCGTGTTCATGGTCGGCGGCGACGACGCCGCGGTGGCACGCGTGACGCCGATCTTCGAGACGCTCGGGCGCGCCACGTTCCACCTCGGTCCCGTCGGCGCCGGCACCACCATGAAGCTCGCGACGAGCCTCATGGCCTTTAGCGGCGCGGTGGCGGCGTTCGAGGCGCTGTCGCTCACGACCAAGGCCGGCATCGACGTGCGCACGGCGTCGGACATCGTCAAGCTCGCCGGGCCGTCGAACTACTTCCTCGACCGGGCCATCGAAGGCATCAACACCCGGGGCAAGCCGACAGAGTTCGCGCTGCGACTCGCAGCCAAGGACGCCGGGCTCATCAACGAGATCGGCGAAGCCACCGGCGTGCCGACGCCGGCGGCGACGGCCGTGCTCGAGTTCCTCGCCGACGCCGTCAACCGCGGGTTCGGCGACAACGATTGGTCCGACCTCGTGCTCGCCGCCGAAGCGCGCGCCGGCGTCGAACTCACCATCGCCCCGAAGGCGGATACGTAGTGCAGGTATCGATGGCGCCGGACTACTTCGACGTCGACGAAAACGGCGTGCGCCTCAAAGGTTCGAAGTGCACGGCGTGCGGTGAGGTGTTCTATCCACGCCGCGTGGTGTGCGCCAAGTGCCTCCACGAGGGGACAGACGACGTCGTGCTCAGCACGACCGGCACGCTCTACACCTGGACGTGGGTCCACGTTCCGCTGTTCGCCAAGACCGACGCCAAGGTGAGCGCCTACGGCGTCGGCCAGGTCGACCTGCCCGAAGGGCCCCGCATCCAGGCGATCCTCCAGGGTGAACCGGATGACTTTCAGATCGGCATGCAGCTGACGCTCGACGTCGAGACGCTGCGCCAGGACGACGACGGCAACGACGTCGTGATCTATCGGTTCCGCCCGTGAAGTACGAAGGCATCGCCATCGCCGGTGTCGGGCAGCTGCGCTTCGACATGTACAACGACGTGCCCCAAGTGGAGTTGGCCCGCGACGCCGGCCTGCTCGCCATGCACGACGCCGGTGTCACCCTCGCCGACATCGACGAAGTGTTCGTCGGCTACCTCGGTCTCCAGCACCAGGTCGGCGTCAAGGCCGTCAAGGAGTTCGGCCTCACCGGCCTACCCGTCACCCACATCGAGAACGCCTCGGCGACGGGACTGTTCGCGTATCGCGAAGCGGCGTGGGCGGTGTCGTCGGGACGCGCCGAGATCGCCATGGCGCTGTGCTTCGACAAGATGACGGAGATGACCGCGGCACGCGTCGCTGGCGGGAACAAGTCACGCGGCGCGGGACGCGATCAGCTCGACGCGTCGATCCTGCCCGCGGCGTTCTTCGCCCTGTGGGCGCAGCGGCGCATGCACGAGTACGGGACGACGCCCGAGACCTTCGCCAAGATCGCGGCGAAGAACTGGAACCACGGCGCGTTGAACCCGCTGTCGCATCGCCAGCCCGACCACGTCGTGACCGCCGAGGAGATCCTGGCGTCGCGCATGATCGCCGAGCCGCTCACCGCCATGATGAGTTGCCCGGCCGACGACGGCGCTGCGGCCGTGATCGTCGCCAGTGAGGAGTGGGTGCGCCGGCACCAGCCCGGCCGCCGCATCGTGCGCCCGTTGTCGAGCGCGGCGCAGAGCGAGGCGTACTCGCCGGGCCACGCCTTCCTCGGTCCCGTGGTGGGCCCCGCCACGATGACCCAGACCACCGCGCAGGAGGCCTACGAGGAGGCGGGTGTCGGGCCCGACGACGTGTCGCTCGCCATGTGCCACGACGCCTTCGCCAACGAGGAGCTCGAGTACTACGAACTGCTCGGCTTCTGCGAGCCCGGTGAGGGCGACAAGCTGGTCGAAGCGGGCGAGACCAGCCTCGGCGGCCGGATCCCGTTCAACACCGACGGCGGCCTGATCGCCCGCGGCCACCCCGGTGGACCGACGGGGGCGGCGATGGTGCACGAGATCGTGCTCCAGTTGCGCCGCGAGGCCGGCCCCGACCGCCAAGTCGACAACGCTCGCATCGGTCTGGCGCACTGCGTCGGCGGCGGCAGCGTGTGCACCGTGAACCTCTTCGAAGGAGTTGATTGATCCGTGGGCACCGACGACCTGGCAACGGGACGCGAAATTCAGGCGCAGCTGTGGCCGCAAATGGCGACCGGCGGCACGCCGCGCCCTGCGAACGTTCTCGCGCCGGACTTCTACGCCTGGGTGGCCGAGACCGCCTTTGGCAAGATCTGGTCGCGCGACGCGCTGCCGATACGCGATCGCAGCCTGATCACCGTCGCCATGCTCGCCGCGCTGGGCAAGTCGGGGGAGCTGCGGGGCCATCTCGCCGGGGCCCGCAACCTGGGCATTTCGCAGGAGGAATTGGTCGAGGTCTTGATGCAGGTGGCCGTGTACGCGGGCGTTCCGGCGGCGAATGAGGCACTTACGGTCGCTGCTGAGGTGTTTGGGATTACGGTCTGAGCGCTGGGCCGCGTAAGAACGCGGCGTTCGGGTAGTTATCCCTCTAGCTCAACTCGGAGGTCCAAACCATGCTGCGTCGCATTTTCGCCGTTGCCGCCGCCGCCGGCGCTCTGCTCGGACTGGGAGCCACCCAGCTCGCCAGCCCGGCCAAGGCTGCTACCACGGATGTCGTGTCGCCGGTCCCCACCGGTCTGCTGCGTCTGTGCATCATTGCGCACGCCGCTGACACCGGCGTCTGCATCCACCTGTAAAAGAGGCTGCTGCAACTTCGCATTGCGTTGTTGGTCGTGACGGCGCGGCGCTCGCTGCGTCGTCACGACACAACGGCGACCCTTCGGCGCATGGTTCCCGGTGCGCCGTCGAATTCGTTCGACGCGGACGCCGCCATGCGGGCGGTCCGTCGCGTCTCGCGCCTGCTGGGGGCGAACTGCCTGACGCAGTCCGTAGCGCTTACGGTGGCCGCGGCGCGCGCCGGCCTCGATCCCGAGCTGATTCTCGGCTGCCGCCGCTACGGCGACAACAAGTGGGGAGCGCACGCCTGGATGGTGCTGGCGGGACGCACGTACGACCCGCTACCGAGTGGCGAGCACCAAGCCCTCGCGACGATCAGCGCCGGCACCTCGTGGGTTCCGGCGCCGATCGTGCGCGGTGTGCACTAGGGAGTGACCAGGCTGAGGTTGATCAGCTCGGCGTACTGGCCCTTCGTCCACTCTTCAATGGAGCCGTACTCGATGAGTGCCGGCGCCTCGTACCCGTCATGCGACAGGTTTTTTGCATCGTCCATGGAGACAATTCCCTCCTTAGGCGTCCCCCAGAGAACGCCGCGATTGGCACTATCTTGCGCGAGAACTTGACCGTGCGCCAGTTTTCGTGAGGTGGCCGTGCTGACTGTTGCCGACGACGTCATCCTCCACGAGGAGGAAGGAGAGGCGTTTCTCCTGCATGTGGCCTCAGGGCGGTACTTCGGGCTCAACAAATCGGGCCTGGTGGTGTGGCAGGCCTTCGCCGACGGCGCCGACCCGATCGACCGGCTCACGGCGCGGTGGCCGGAGCGTCCTGCCGACGCGCTGCGGGCCGACGCCGGCGCGCTGACCGAGCAGTTGCTGCAGGCGGGGCTCATCCACGAGGCCGCCGATGCCCCCGACTGCTGACGACGTCAACTGGCCGGGCGTCCACGGCGTACGCCTCACCGGCGAGCCGATCGCCGTCGGCTACGGATCCGGTACGCCCCTGACCAGCGCGGAGGTGCGTTTCGGGGTCGTCGCCGCGCCCGACGGCGACCGCCTGTGGAGCCAGCCCGGAGAGGCCGGCGCCCTGTTCCGTCGTCCCGACGGCCGCTTCGTACTGACCGGACCGACCGGCCCGCAGCTCGAAGTCGACGTGCCGGAGGCGACGATCACCGTCGCGCCGGGCAAGGACGCTGTGCAGCGCCAACTCGTGGCGTCGTTCGGCGTGCCGCTGCTCCTCCACGGCCTCGACGTGCTGATGGTCCATGGCTCGGCGTGTGTGTACGGCGGCGAAGCCGTGGTCGTGTGTGCCGACTCGGGCTCGGGCAAGTCCAGCGTGCTCGTGCGCCTGGTCGACGAGGGATGGCAGTCCGTGAGCGAGGACCTCTGCGTCATCGACCTGCGCCCCGCGCGCCCGCAGGTGTGGCCCGGGCCCCCCTGGGTGCGGGTGCATCATGGCGAGCCCGGACCGGTCGGCGTCGACCAGGCGTTTACGTCAGCCGACAAGGACGCGTGGGACGTGTCCGCGACGCACGCGACTGCGCCAACCGCCGTGGCCCGGGTCGTGCTGCTCGACGCGCCGGGGGGCGAGTCGCCGGTCATCGAGCCGCTGCCGCACGCCGACGCCTTGCGGGTGCTGGCGCGTCACGCCGTGTGGCTGCACGAACCGGCGGACCGCGGCCGCCACCTGTTCGGGCCGGTGGCGAAGGTGGCATCCAGCGTGCCGGCGGTGCGGGTGCGCCTGCCCCGGCGCGCGGGCTGGCGCGACGGCGTGGCCGCCGTGCTGGCCTCGGCGGCGTCGGCGGCGTCGGCGGCCTCGACTACTTGAGGCGGCGCCGCGCCAAGCGGGCGGCGCGGCGCGGCACCTGCCACACGTTCTTGTCGAACAGCTCGCTCACGAGCAGCGTGGCGCGGGTGCGGCGGTCGTCGACGAGGGCGTAGCGCAATGTGGTGCGGGGCGCGGCGGCGCGGCCGCGCACCGGCCAGTCCTCGGACAGCACCGGGGCCAGAGCGGCGGCGCGCCCGTTGTCGATGCGTCGGAGGCCTTCGGGCGATTCGGTGCCGATGCGCGCCGCCAGCGTGAGCGCGACGGCCACCGCAGTGCGGCAGTGGGCCTCGTGGGCGATGTAGGCGACGGTGTCCCAGTCGACCCCGGCCTGGGCCACGACGGCGATGTCGACGATCCAGATCAGCCGATCGAAGCCGTGGTACGGCTTCGCCGCGTGCGCCGCCATGCTCACCAACTCGAGTTCGGGCGGCAGCACGAACGCCGGCGCGCCGTAGAGCGTGGTTGGCTGACGGGAGCGCCACAGGTTGTCGCTGGTGAGCCGGTTGGCCCGGGTGCGCCACGAGTCGAGGCCGCGGTGCAGGTCGATGTGCAGGCCCGGCAGCGACGGGTGGGTGATGTCGAGTTCGAACTGGCGACGCTGCGGGGGCGTGTGGATTTCCCACCCGCATCCCTCGAGTTGCGCCAGGGCGGCGTCGATCTGATGGTCGACGATGATGACGTCGACGTCGTCCATCGGCCGCAGCCCGGCGTCGGGATAGCGCGGGGCGACGGCCGCGCCCTTGATGACGAGCGGTTCGACGCCGGCGGCCGCCAAGGGCTCGAGGGCGAGGCGGCCGATCTGGGGCAGGACCATGCGGCTCTGGGCGCGGCAGCGTTGCGCGTCGCGCTCGAGCGTGTCGGCCCACGCCTCGTCGGATCGCACGAGGCCGGCCTGGCTGATGGCCCGCCACAGCAACGGCGACACCCGCTGGGCGACGGCAAGGTTGGCGGCGTCGTCGAGATCGGCGCCGTGCGCAATCGCGGTCGCGACGTCATCGAGTGACGGCGTGGGCCGGCACGCGGCCCACAGCAGCGCAGCGGTGGGATTGGTCACGGCGGTTCTATCTTTCACCACGCGATGGGCAGGCAAGACAAAGATCGTGCCGGGGTTGTCGTCGTCCGGCAAGGACGCCTGGCACTGATCGAACGTCATCGCGCCGGACAGCACTATTTCGCCGTGCCCGGCGGGGGCGTCGAGCGGGGTGAGTCGATCGCCCAAGCCGCCCGGCGCGAGGCCGAGGAAGAACTCGGCGTGGCGGTGAAACTTGGCGCGCTGCGTGTCGCCGTCAACCACCGCGAGGAAGACGGCACCTTCCAGCAGCAGTGGTACTTCGACGCCGCTCGACGAACTTGCCCGCGGGCGCGTCCTGCCCCAAGCCGTCGCCGATCTCGTGATCGCCAACGGCGGCATCTGGGGCGACGCCGTCATCGAAATCGACGAGTCTCGCGACCTTCGATGACACGAAATGGCGGCCATTTGGCGACGTAGACACGAGATGGCGACCATTTCCCGCGCGAATACTTCGGGACGCGCAAAGCTGACACGAGCGTTAGATTCCGCGGATGGCGCTTCGAGACCACGTCATCTGTGACAGCGACCTCCACGTGATGGAGCCGCCGGACCTCTGGGAGCGCTACATCGCCCCCGAGTATCTGCACGCGGCGCCCAAGGGGCTGACCGAGATCACCCGTGACATGCGGGTGCGGGTGAAGAACCACACGCTGCTGCGCCTCGGCAAGGTGAAGCCGCAGCCGGTCGACGCGCCGCGGCGCGGCTGGCGGCCCGAGCACGAGAACGTGTACGCCGCTCCGGAAGCTGCCGGGTGGGACGCGGCGTCGCAGGTGGCGGCGATGGACACCGAAGGCCTCGACCTCGCCGTGCTCTTCCCGTCGCGGGGTCTGTTCGTGTTGGGCCTCGACTCTTCGGAGCAGATCGGCCAGGACGGCCTCGAGCCGGCGTTCGCGTCGGCGATCGCCCGCGCCTACAACGACTACATCAAGGACATGTGCGACTACGCACCCGACCGCATGTACGGCGCGGCGATGGTCGCGCCCCATGACGTCCCCGGCGCAGTCCTCGAGGCGCGCCGCGCCGTCGAGGAACTCGGTTTCAAAGCGGTGTTCCTGGCGCCGGGCTGCGTCAACAACAAGCCGTGGCACCACCCCGACTACGACCCGCTGTGGGAAGAGATCCAGCGCCTCGACGTGCCGATCACGTTCCACGGCGGCGGCCAGACCTACCTGAAGCCCGACTTCTCGCTCGCGCCGCTCGACAACCTGATGCTGTGGCACACGTTCAACCAGCCACTGGCGATCCAGTTCGTCACGGTGTGCATGACCGGCGGCGGCGTGCTCGAGCGCTTCCCGCGCCTGCGCGTCGGTCTGCTCGAAGGCAACTGCTCGTGGGCGCCGTGGCTGTTGCACCGTCTCGACGAACACTACGAGTGGGTCGGCGCCATCGACGCGCCCGAGCTCACGATGAAGCCGAGCGACTACTTCCGCCGCCAGTGCTTCCTCGGCATCGAAGCCGAAGAGGAAACGGCCCAGCCCTACCTCGACACCTTCGGCGACGACAACCTCGTGTTCTCGACCGACTACCCGCACGGCGACTCGATGTTCCCGCACGCGGTGGAAACCTTCGACAAGATGCCGTACCCCGACGCGTCGAAGGCGAAGATCTGCGGCGAGAACTGGTCGCGCCTCTACGGCATCCCGCTCACCAAGCACACGTGAGCGACCTGCGCGCCTGGCTCGACGCGCAACACATCCCGTCGCCCGACGCGCCGTTCGCGGAGTTGCGTGCGTGGAACGCCACGCTGTTCGACGCCGGGTGGGCGGCCCCCGCGTGGCCCTCCGAGTTCGGCGGACGCGACGCGTCGCTCGCCGAACAGCTCGAATACAACGAGGCGATGGCCGGCGTGCCCGGACCGGTGAACGCCATCGGCGTCGCCAACATCGCGCCGGCGATCATGACCTACGGCACCGACGCGCAGAAGCAGCGCTTCCTGCGACCGATGCTGCGCGGCGACGACATCTGGTCGCAGGGGATGAGCGAGCCCAGCGCCGGCAGCGATCTCGCATCCTTGAGCTGCCGGGCGGTGCGTGACGGCGACGACTTCGTCGTCAACGGGCAGAAGACGTGGAACTCGAACGGTCATTTCGCCGACTGGTGCCAGCTCTACGTGCGCACGAACACCGAGGCGCCGAAGCACAAGGGCATCACGTGCCTGCTCGTCGACATGACGACGCCGGGCATCGAGGCGCGGCCGATCACCACGATGGCGGGTGACCAGTCCTTCGCGGAACTGTTCTTCACCGACGTGCGCGTGCCGGTGGCGTCGGTGCTCGGCGCCGTCGACGACGGATGGTCGGTGGCCACGCGCACGCTGTCGAACGAACGCGCCGGGGTGGCCAACCTGTACCTGTCGCAGCGGCGCACCTTCGAGCGGCTGCGCCGCGCCGCCGGCGACGTGCGCGGCCCGGCGCGCGACGAGTTGGTCCGCCGCTACATCGACGTGCGCTTGCTCGAATTCCTTGCCAAGCGCATGATCGGCGCCGCCCTGGCGGGCAACGCGCCCGGGGCCGAAGGCAGCGTGGTGAAGCTGGCGTGGTCGCAGGCGGGACAAGCGCTGGCCAACACCGGCGCCAACCTGCTCGGCGTCGACGGCGCTTGGGGGACGTCGCTCTTGACGTCGCGGCAGCTCACCATCGCGGGCGGCACCAGCGAGGTGAACAAGAACATCATCGGCGAGCGCGTCCTCGGCCTCCCGCGCGAACCGTCCCCGTAAGTCAGGGTTTGGGTTTCATGGCCTCCGCTGAAGCGGCGTATTCGGGGGTGTCGTGGGAGGCGTATTCGGCGTCGAGGCCCGATTGCAGGGCGCGCTCGGCGTTACGGCGCAGCACCTCGTTGAGGATGCGCTTGGACTCGCGCACCGCTTGGGGCGGCTGAGCGGCGAGGCGGTGGGCGAAGGCGAGCGCGGCGTCGAGCAATTTGTCGCGCGGCACCACGAAGTTCGCCATGCCGATGGAGACGGCGGCCTCGGCGGGAATGCGGTCTCCCGTGAGGAGGTACTGCTTCGCTTTTAACAGCGACGTGTGCGCTGGCCACGACACCGCGCTGCCGTCGCCGGCGACGAGCGCCACCGACACGTGCGGGTCCGCGAGAAACGCGCCGTCGGCCATGAACACGACGTCGCACAGTGTGGCGACGGTGCAGCCGAGGCCGACCGCCGGACCATTGACGGCGGCCACGACCGGCAGCGGGCAGTCGATCATCCCCATCACGATGTCGCGGGCGTGATCCATCTCGTGCTGGCGGAAGTCGAGGTCGACGCGCCGGCGCTCGAAGTCGGCGTAGGACCCACCGGCGCTGAAGGCGCGCCCGGCGCCGGTGAGCACGACGGCGCGGGCGTCCGTGTCGTCACGCAGGCGGCTCCACAGCTGCACGAACGAGTCGTGCAGCTCGCCGGAGAAGGCGTTGAGTTCGTCGGGGCGATCGAGCGTGATGACGCGCACCGCGTTATTCGCCGTCACCGAAATACCTGCGAGTCCGTACACGGGGTTAGAACGTAGGTGATGACTCGACGCACAGCGGTGGTGACGGGCGGTAGCAGCGGCATCGGCCTGGCGTGCGGGCGCCTGCTCGCCGCCGCCGACTACGACGTCGTGTTGACGGCGCGCCGCGCCGATCCGCTGCAGGCCGCCGCCGCCGCCATCGGGGCGCGCTGGGTGGCGGGCGACAGCGCGGAGGTCGACTCGTTCGCGGCGGTCGTCGCCGCGTGCGAACGCGTGGACCTGCTCGTGCACGCGGCGGGCGTGCTCGACGGCAACTTCGTGCGCAAGGAATCGGTCGACACCTTCGACGCCATCATCCGCACCAACCTGCGGTCGGCCTTCGTCGTGTCCTCCGCCGTGCTGCCGGTCATGCCCGAGCGTGGCCGCATGGTGTTCCTGTCGTCGTCGTCCGCGCACGCCCCCCAGCCCGGGCGCGCCGCCTACAGCGCGTCGAAGGCCGGGCTGAACGCGTTCGCCGGGGCGATGGCGAAAGAAGTCGAGCGCGACGGCATCAACGTGCACGTCGTCACGACGGGTCCGGTGGCAACGCCGATGCTCGACGACGTGCGCTTCCCGATGCTCGCCCTCACCCCCGAGGACGTGGCGCGCACAGTGGTGTGGCTCGACTCGTTGCCACCCAGCGTGGCGCTTTTCGAGGTGGCGGTGGAATCCGTGCAGCAGGGCCCCTTTGCGCCCGCCGCGTTCGTGCCCGAGGCGGCCCGCAAGCTGGGGAGAACCGAGATTTCGTAGCCCGCCGACTAGCTTGTTCGGGTGCGCCGGACCGCTTTCGCCGTCGTCTTCGCCGCGCTCTTGCCCTTCGTAGCGGTTCAACCCGCGCTGGCCAAGAGCAAGACCGAGTCGGCGCGTCGCGCCGCGGCGGCGGCCAAGGCGAAGCTGGCGCAGGTCACGGCGCAGGTTCAGGCGCAGCAGGCGCGCAGCGCCGCGGCGACGCAGGCCGCGTCGGCGGCGCGCCAACGCCTGCGCAGCGCGCAGGTCGCCGAAGCCGAGGTCGAGCACCATCTGGCGCAGGTGCGGGCGTCGGTGCACGACATCGCGCTGCGCTTCTACATGAGCGGTATTACCAACGCCGGCACGGGCAATCTCGCGGCGCTCGATCCCGCCGCCGCGGCCCGCGCCGACTTCTTGCGCTCGTCCGCCCTGGGTCTCCAGTCCGACGTGGCCGACGAACTGGCTGCTACCCGACAGGACCTCGAGGCCAAGCGCAAAGCGGCGGAGTCGGCCGCTGCACTGGCGGCCAGCCGATCCCGCACCGCCGCGAGCGCGCTGGCGTCGTTGCGCGCGTCGCAGGCTCAGCAACTCCGCCTCGTCGGCGCCACCGAGTCGAGTTACCTCGCATCGTTGCGTGAAGACCAGCTGGCGGCGCGCAACACCCACTACGTCCGCGGCGCGAAGATCTCACTGACGACGGTGCACGGCATCACGGTCGCGACCTCGATCGCCGACAACCTCGGGCGCATGCTCGACGCCGCCGACGCCGACGGCTACCACTTCTCGGGGTCGGGCTACCGCAGCTCGGAAAGTCAGATCGCCCTGCGCCGCGCCCACTGCGGTTCGAGTTCGTACGACGTCTACGACAAGCCGTCCTCGCAGTGTCACCCGCCGACGGCGCGCCCCGGCACGTCGATGCACGAGCAGGGCCTCGCCGTCGACTTTTCCTACAACGGCAGCGTCATCAACAGCCACAGCAACGCCGGCTTCCAGTGGTTGCGAGGTCACGCCGCCCGCTACGGCTTCTACAACCTGCCGAGCGAGGCGTGGCACTGGAGCGTCAACGGCAACTGATCCGTCCGCGGATGGGTAGAGCAGCGCTGTGCCGCGCTCGAACCGTCGCCGCGACGCTGAGCGCGCCCGCCAAACGTTGTTGTGGCTGGCGGGCGTGCGCACCGCGCTGAGCGTGTTGGCGTTTCCGCTGGCGCCGTTTCTGTTTCGCAAGCACTTCTTGCTGCTGGTGCTCATGCGGCCGAGCCAGGTCGTGCTGCTGATCGGGGCGATCCTGGCGCGCCAGGGTGACGTCAACCTGTGGGCGATGATCGCCGCCGCGCTGCCGCTGCAGTTGTTCGTCGTGTGGCTGTACTTCGCGCTCGGCCAGCGGTGGGAGCACGACATCCGCTCCGACACGAAGCTGCCCTTCGTCGTGTCCCGGCTGCTGCATCCCGAACAGATCCGCCGCCTGCGCGCCGTCGTGCGCAAACGCGGGTTGCGCTTCGTCGCGCTGGCGCGCTTCGCCCTGTTCCCGACCGGCTTGCTGGCGGCGACCGCCGGCGCGTCCGACGTCGAGCGGCGCCAGTTCTTCGCCGTCGACGGCGCGGCGCTGGCCGTCGCCATGGCGTTCGCGATCGGCCTCGGGTACGTGCTCGGCTTCAGCCAGCACGAAGCTGAGGTATGGATCGCCGTCGGTGGAGTGGCCGGCCTGCTGGCGCTCAGCGGCGCGCTGACCTTCTACCTCTGGCCGCGTTAGTACTGGCGCCAGTACGCCTTGGTGGCGTCGTGCTTCTGCATGAGGATGAACACGACGCCCCACGGGTCGCGGAACCACGTCGTGCGCAGGCGGGCGACGTCGGCCGTGCCCGACACGATGAACGTGCCGCCCTCGGCCTCGATACGCGCCCGGGCGGCGTCGATGTCGTCGCACACGACTCCGACATGCGAGATGCCGGCGTCGGTGATCGCACGCGGCGGGTTCGCCGGGATCGGCTCGTTGGGGTAGCCGATGACTTCGATCACGTGGTCGCCGGCGTCGTTGCCGACGATGGCCGCCTTGACCGCCACCGGACGTGTCGGCAGCAACTCGCCCATGTCGTCGGTGATCGCGTCGCCTTCCATCAGGTACGGAGGCGACAGCACCGTGAGGCCGAGTACCGACTCGTACCACGCCACCGCGGCGTCGACGTCGGGCACGCGGATGGCGACGTGGGCGAGGCGCACGACGTCCTTACGAGTTGACGGAGTTGGCGATGTCCTCGTCGATCATGTTGCGCGCCGTCGTCGCGATGAGGCCACCGGCGATGACCAGCGCGGCGAGCACGATGAACGCCACGCGGTAGCCGTGCTGGTCGGCGATGCCACCGACCACGCCCGAGAACGTGAGGGCGCCGAGGGCGTAGAACAGCAACGACCACGAGAACGCCTGGCTGCGCACGTTCGCCGGTGTCACCAGCGCGACGAGCGTGAGGTATGGCGGCAGGAAGCCCGTCGACCCGATGCCGGCGACGCAGGCGAAGATGCCGGCGACCCACGCGTTCGGCGCGCCCGCCATCAGCAGCACGCCGATGCCGAGGAGCGTGACCATGCCGCCGCTGACGACGGGCAGAGCCTTGAAGCCGTACTTCATCGAGTACTTGCCGACGGCCTTGGTGGAGAAGGCGAGGCCGAAGGCGCCGGCGCCGCCGAAGATGGCGGTGAAGATGCCGCGTTCGAACGGCTTGAGGTCGAACACCTTCTGGAGGTACAGGTTGAGGAAGGTGGCGAAAGGCAGCGTGCCGCTGCCGAACAGGAACGCCGAGACCCACGTGCGACGGGCGGAGCGGATGGCGCGAATGCGCTTGAAGGCCTGGCCGATCGAGGGTGACTTCTGGCCGCCGTTGAGGTCGAAGGCGGCGCCGCCGCGGGGCGGTTCCTTCTGGCCGAGGAGGACGAAGGCCAGCACGAAGGTCGGAATGGCCAACACGACGAAGGTCGAACGCCAGCCGATGATGTCGCCGAGGACGCCGGCGAGCGGTCCGCCGATGAGTCCGATGGTGCCCGCCTGGCGGTGCCAGCTGTTGACCCGCGTGAGGCTTTCCGGCGGGTACCAGTCCGACAGCAGGCTGGGGTGCACCGGCTCGTTGATCAGCAGGCCGACGCCGCCGACGAGACGGGCGAGGATGAAGATCAGCAGGATCGGGGCGAGGCCGGTGAAAATCGCCGTGATGCCCCAGATGAACGCGGCGAGCACCGACAGCCGGACGCGATTCACGCGGTCGGCGAGGTAGCCGAGCGGCACCGACAGCAGGATCGGCACGGCGGCGGTGAGGCCGGAGATCGTCGCGATCTTGGCGTCGGTCAGGTGAAAGTGCTTCTGAATCTCCGGTGAGAGCACGCCGAACGCGATGGCGTCGAAGCGTTCGACCGCTGACAGACCCAAGAGGATGAAGAGCGGAACGAGACTGGCGTTGCCGACCGATTCGTTCAGCGCGTGGAACGCCGCGAGCGGCGTCCACTTCGGCTTGGTCGTGGCGGTGGCCGGTGCCGGATCGGGCGGCGGCGCCGCAATCGGCAGCCCTTCGAGCGCCGCGACGTCGATCGCCTTCTCGAGCGCCGACTCGTAGTCGACGATTTCGGCGACGTCGGTGGGCGGGCGGGGGGAAGCGGCCTTCTTGGTCGCGGTCTTCTTGGCGGCCGTCGCCTTCTTCGCCGGCGCCTTGCGCGCCGCGGTCGCCTTCTTGGCCGTAGCCGTTTTGGCCGCGGGCGCGGCCTTCTTGGCCGCGGGTGCCTTACGCGTGCGCGCCGGCGTAGTCATGCAGAACTTCCCCCCTCATTCCCACGTTCGGTGGGTCAAGCCAGACGATACGTCCTACGCGTCGGCCGGCGGCGGCCGCCGCCAGAACACGGCGAGCAGCGCCAGCGCGCCCAGTACGCCGAGGAAGCCGATCCCGAGGCCGGTCTTGTGGGTCCAGCCGAGGTCGATGGCGTGGTCGACGGACCACTTGCCGCCGCCCAGTGCGCTCAGGGCAAGCCCGGCGATGACCAGCGTCATGACGTACTCGTAGCCCTCGCCCTTGTAGAAGATGAAGAACCCGTTGCGGAAGTGGTTCGTCACGAGGGCGACGAGCATTGTGCCGACGACGCCCGCCGCCCCGAGGGGAGTGAGGAAGCCGAGCACGAGCGACACGCCGGCGCCGACCTCGGTGAGCGACGCCAGCCACGCGTGCACGATGCCGGGCTTCATGCCGAGGCTGGCGAACCATCCGGCGGTGCCTTGGATCTTTCCGCCGCCGAAAATGTGGCGGATGCCGTGGGCGAGCATGACCGCGCCGACCCCGCAACGCAGGATGAGCAGCGCGAAGGCGACCGAGCCCGTGTCGTTCATCCCGCGGAGGCTATAGGTTCTAACAGCGGTGTCACCTTTCGATCAGGAAGCCGTCAAGGCGAAGTATCTCGCCGAGCGCGACAAGCGCTTGGTCGCGGGCCGTACCGCGATCCGCGACCTCAAGAGCGACGCGTACTTCGCCAGGTTCCGCGAGGATCCCTTCACGCCCATCGCGCCGCGCGCGCCGCTCGCCGACGACGTCGACGTGTGCATCATCGGCGGCGGCATCGCCGGGGTGCTCGCCGGTGCGCAGCTGCGCAAGGCCGGCGTCGAGAAGATTCGCATCCTCGACCAAGCCGGCGGGATCGGCGGCACGTGGTACTGGAACCGCTACCCGGGCGTCATGTGCGACGTCGAGTCCTACATCTACCTGCCGATGCTGGAGGAGATGGGCTACGTGCCGACGCGGCGCTACGCGTCGGGCGAAGAAATCCGTCGCTACCTCGAGTCGCTGGCGCAGCGCTTCGATCTGGTGGCGCCGGCGCTGTTCCACACCGGCGTGACTCGCGCCGAGTGGGACGACACCGCGGCGCGCTGGCGCGTCGAGACCGACCGCGGCGACAACTTCTCGGCGCGCTACTACGTCGTCGCTACCGGCATATTGAATCTGATGAAGCTGCCGGCGATTCCGGGTATGGAGAACTTCGGCGGACACGCCTTCCACACGGCGCGGTGGGACTACGAGTACACCGGCGGCGGACCCGATCAACCCCTCGACAAACTGGCCGACAAGGTCGTCGGTCTCGTCGGTACGGGAGCCACCGGCATCCAGGCGCTGCCTCCGCTCGCGGCGGCGGCGAAGCACGTGTACGTGTTCCAGCGCACGCCGTCGGCCATCGGCGTGCGCGGCAATCGCGACACCGAACCGACCTTCGTCGACACGTGCACGCCCGGCTGGCAGAAGGCGCGCATGGACAACTTCCAGGCGCAGATGCTGGGCAAGACGGTCGACGCTGATCTAACCGACGACGGCTGGACGCACCACTACGCCAAGGTGCAGAACGCGCCGCGGTGGAAGGGGATGACGTACGAGGAGTACATGCGCAACGCCGAAGAGATCGACTTCGGCATCATGGAAGAGCACCGCCAGCGGGTCGACGCCATCGTGCGCGACAAGGCAACGGCCGAGATCCTCAAGCCCTACTACCGCTACCTGTGTAAGCGGCCGTGCTTCCACGACGAGTACCTCGACGCCTACAACAACGACAACGTGACCCTCGTCGACTGCCCGGCCGGGTTCGACGAAGTGACGAGCAAGGGCCCCGTCGTCAACGGGCACCAGTACGAACTCGACTGCATCGTCTACGCCACCGGTTTCGAGGCCGAGTTGACGCCCCTGCCGCGCCGCATCGGTCACGAGCTGGTCGGGCGTGACGGCGTGACGCTGGCCGAGAAGTTCGCTGACGGCGCGTCGACGATGTTCGGGATGATGACGCGGGGCTTCCCGAACATGTTCATCATGCCGACGCCCGCGCTCCAGTCGGTCGTGACGGTCAACTACACGCAATTGGCGGTGGTCGGTTCGGAGTTCGTCGGCGGCGCGGTGCGCGTGCTCGACGAGCGCGGCGCCAAAGTGTTCGACGTCGCGGCCGACGCCGAGGACGCGTGGACGAACAAGGTGATGGAGTCCTTCATCGACCCGAGCCACGTGATGTCGGCGTGCACGCCGTCACGGCTCAACAACGAAGGCGACCCGGGCTCGATCAACCCGCGCAACGGCAACTGGGGCCGCGGTTTCGGCGACTTCTTCGGCTACCGCGACCTGCTCGAGGAGTGGGTCGCCAGCGGCGAGTGCGACGGCCTCGAAGTGTCGTGAGTCGGGTCGTCGTCGTCACCGGAGGCGGGAACGGCATCGGCGCCGCCGTCGCCGCCGAATTGCACCGGCAGGGTTGGTACGTCGTCACCGTCGACCCGATGGTCTCCCTCGACGGGTCGCAGAAGGTCGAGCCCGCGACGCCGGCGGTGGGCGATCGCGCCGTGGACCTGTCGGTCACCGACGCCGACGGCGTGCACGCGCTGTTCGCCGCGCTGGTCAACGAGTTCGGCGCGCTCGACGCGGTGGTCAACGTCGCCGGGATCAGCCGGCCGACGTCGTTCACCGCCGGCAGCGAGGAGGACTGGCGCGCCGTGCTGTCCGTGCACCTCGACGGCTACCGCAACGTGCTTGCCGCCGCGCTGCCGTTGATGGAAGCCGCCGGGCACGGGCGCATCCTCGGCGTGACGTCGGGTTCGGGGTGGCGCTTCGGCGACGCGGGCGCCTACGGCTGCGCCAAGCGCGCCGTCGCGGCCCTGACGTGGCAGCTGGGCGCGTGCGCCCCCGATGGCGTCGTCGTCAACGCCATGTCGCCCATCGCGGTCACGCGCATGGTGACCGCGGCCCTCGAACGCGCCGGCGCCGCCGGGGCCAAGGGGGCCAACGCCGGGCCGCTGTTCGGCACGATGCCGCAGCCCGAGGAGATCGGGCCGCTCGGCGCCTTCCTGGTGAGCGACGACTTCACCTGGTGCACCGGCGAGATCGTCTTCGCCGGCGGTTCGGAAGCGGCGGTGGTCGAAGCGCCCCGCCTGCTCGAAGTGATCCCGTCGGCCGCGCTCGCCGACGCCGGCGCCGCGCTGCTGGCGGCGGAGGCCTCGCAGTCCAGCGGCGGCGGCAGCAACCCGCGGACGTTCGGGCCGGTCGCGGTTGACGCACCGGCGATCGCGACGTGCGCGCTGGTGTCGGACCGTCCCGCCGTCGCCGACGCCATCGCGGCGGCGTTGAAGGAGCGCGGCGTCGATTGCACTCCGATTGCGTCGCGCGAAGAACTCGGCGACGCCGACGCGCTCGTCGTCGCCCTGGCCGGTTCGCCGCCGTCCGCGTCACCAACCTGGGACGGCGTGCTCGCCGAACACGACGACCTCGTCGAGGCGCTGTTCACCGACGCGATGTGGGCCCGCGCCGTCGCCGACGCCGATCGACCTATGCGACTGGTGACGGTGACCGACGCCGCGACCGCCGGCGGCTTCAGCCGTGCGCAGGCGGCGGCACAGCACGCCCGCCCGGCGCGCAAGACGACGAAAGATCGCGTCGCGGCGTTCGCGGTCAGCGACGAGGGCGCGTCCGCCGACGAGGTCGGCGCGTTCGTGTCGTGGCTGGCGAGCGCGCCCGAGACCGTCGAGTTGTCGGGCGCCGAGCTCGTCGCCGGTCCGGGTTGGTACGGCATCCGCAGCCACCCGCGCGCCGGCACGAGCATCGTGCTCGGCGGCGCGGTGGTACCGCCGTGGTTGAACGACGCGCTCAAGGACGTCATCCGGTGAGCCGGCCGGCGCGCATCGTCGACGCGCACGTACATCTGTGGGACCCGGCGAACACCGAGTGGTACCCGTACCTGTCGGGTCGCCAGCAGCTGAACATGGGCGACACGACGGGCATGCAGCGCCGCTTCGACGTGGACACCTACCGGCGCGAGTCGGAGGGTTGGAACGTGGTCGGTTTGGTGAACGTCGCGGCGGCGACCGGCCTGCACTCGATCGACGAGACGCTGGCGATGGACGGACGCGACGGCGTCGACGCCATCGTCGGCGGCCTGCCGCCGACCGAGACCGTCGCCGACGCCATTGCATTGCTGGACAAGCAGCTGGGCGCGAAGAAGTTCCGCGGCGTGCGCCCCATGGGCCAGTTCAAGGAACCGCTGCCTGCGCCCGAGGTGTTGCGCGCCCTGGCGGAACGCAACCTCGTGTTCGAGGTGATGACACACACCGACCAGCTGGTCGACGCCGCCCGCGGCCTCGCCGGCCACGACGGGCTCACTGTTGTCGTCGAGCACACCGGCTGGCCCACGTCGTCGACCGACGAAGAGTTCGCCGCGTGGAAGGCTGGGATCGACGCGCTCGCCGCCGTGGGTCCGAACGTCGTGTGCAAGCTTTCGGGCCTCGCCATGCCGCTCGGCGAAATGTCCGCCGATGCGTTCGGGCCGTGGGTGGAGCACGCGCTCGGGGCGTTCGGCGCCGACCGGTGCATGTTCGCCAGCAACTTCCCCGTCGACGGCATGCACGGTACCCTCGACCAGCTGCTCACGGTGATGAACACGTTGGTGCCCGACGCCGATCTCGACGCCGTGTTCGCCGCCACCGCCGAGCGCGTCTACCGCCTTTAACGCTTCCGCCTCTTCAGGTACGCCTCGGCCAATGTGTCGGGGGCCATGGCCAACCAGGCGTCGACGACGAGTTGCTTCAGCGCCGGCTTCTTTACCAGCCGCAGTTCGATCAGCACTGCCGGATAGCCGTCGAAGTGCTGCATGGTGAACACGCCCGGAACGCCTTCGGCCAGCAGCGCTTCCTTCTCGTGCAGGTCTTCGGTGCGCACTGCGAGAATGTCGCCTTCGGGCAGCGGCGCGTCGCCCCACCGTTTCACGTCGGCCTTGGTGAGCGAGCGCTCCCAGGCGAACATCTTGCCGGCGACCTTCCAGTGCAACCGGTTGCCGTGGCCGCCGCGCTCCTCGGTGACGTCAGGCAAGGCCATCGCAAGCGCGGCGGCGTCGTTGAGCGTTGCCATGCGCGTGACCATAGATTGCGGCGCATGGACCTTGGATTGACGGGCCGCGGGGCGATCGTGACCGGCGCGTCGCGCGGGATCGGACGCGGCGTGGCCGAAGCACTCGCGCGTGAAGGAGCACAGGTGTTGCTGTGCGGGCGCGACACCGCCGCGCTCGAAGCCGTCGCCAAGGAGATCGGCCACGACGCCGAGCCGATGACGGTCGACATCCTCGAGCCGACCGCCGCCGAGGTCGTCGTCGCCGAGTGCCAGCGCCGCTTCGGCCGCGTCGACGTGCTGATCAACAACGCCGGCGTCGCCACCGTCCGCAAGGTGCCGGCGCTCGACGAGGCGCAGTGGCAGGAGGACTTCAACACCAACTTCTTCTCCGCGGCGCGCCTCGCCGTCGCCGCCGCCAACGTGATGCGCGAGCGCCGGTGGGGCCGCATCGTGCACAACTCGTCGATCGACGGGATCGCGCCCGACAAGTTGTTTCCGGCGTACTCGGCGGCCAAGGCGGCGATGATCAACTTCTCCAAGACGCTGTCGCACCAGTACGCCAAAGACGGTGTGCTGTCGAACTGCGTCGTGCCCGGCATCACGCTGACGGAGTCGGTGCGCGAACAGGCGCGGTCGAGCGCGGCGCGGCTCAATACGTCCGAAGAAGCAGTGATGCAACGCATCCTCGACAAGCAGAACCCGGCGGTCGCCCGCTTCGGCACCGTCGAAGAAGTCGCCAACGCCATCGTGTTCCTGGCCTCCGAAGCCGCCAGCTTCATCACCGGTGCCGCCCTCGTCGTCGACGGCGGCACCCTGCGCAACACCTAGGGAGTTGCCGCCAGCAGGTGGCCGTTTTCTTCGAGCCACATGAGGCCTTCGATGGCGGTGGCGTAGTCGGGGTGGTGGCCGTCCCAGTTGGGGATGGGGGTGTCGGGGGTGATGGGCTGGCCGGAGGCGCCGGTGGTGGGGATGGTGCCGGTGGGTGTGGCGGGTTTGGGGGCGGCGATGAGTTCGATGCCGTCGGGGTTGAAGAACCCGAACGTTTGGCGGGGGCCTTTCTTGACGGTGAAGCCGCGGTGGTGGATGGCGTTGTGGTGGAAGCGGCACAGCAGGAGGAGGTTGTCGATGTCGGTGCGGCCGCCGTGTTCCCATTCTTCGAGGTGGTGGGCGTCGACGAA